>VBGU01000349.1 GCA_005881085.1 Chloroflexota bacterium
GGCGCCGCGATGCGGACGATCTCCGCGATCTCGTGGAAGCGGATGAAACCGCCGAGGTTGTCCGGACACTCGACGTAGATATCGAGCGGGACCTCGACGGCGGAGCGGATCGCGGCGATCTGCGCGAGCGTGAGGTCCGTCGGCAGGTTGATGGTGTTCGCGCCCAGATCGGCGATGACCCGCGCTGACGCGGGGTTCGCGACGGGCAGCATGACCGAGACTTTCGCTTGCATGTCGGCCGGCAGCTCACCCGCGGTGCGCATCGCCGCGAATATCGACAGCGCGCCCAGATCCTGGATGAGCACGCTGCGGATCCCATGCGCCGCGGCGCGGCGGGCGTCCTCGAGAACGGCGACGAGCTGCTCCGTCCCTCGCGCGGCCGGCGCGACAAGCGGACCAACCGGCGCGCGCGCCATCGCGGACGTGTCCCATCCCGCGTTGGGCCGGGCGAAGAGGCTGACCTCGACGCCTGCGGTCGACCCGAGACGCGCCATCTCGTCGAGCTCCTCGTCCGTGTGCATGAAGACGCCGCTTCCCTGTGAGACGCGCACGACGGGGACCGCGCGCCGCTCGGCCTCCTCCAGCACAGCCTCGAATACGCGCGGCCCTTCGGTGCTCGGGATCTCGACGCGGTAGTGCGCGCCGTCCGGAAACCGCTTCGTCGAGTCGGGCAGCTCGGAGAGATCGTGATCCGGCAGGCCGACCGACGCGAGGAAACGCCGCGTCGCGCTACGTGCCATTGCGCGCTCTCGCGTACAACACCGGCCGGTCGCGCGAGGGAATGAGGACCGCGACCGAGGGGTGCTCGCGACGCACGACGTCGACGAGGTGCGCCGGAAATCCCAGGTTCTGAGGGAAGGTGTCGTAGTGCATCGGCACGAGCACGTCGACGCCCGCCTCGTCGGCGAGCCGCGCGGCCTCGCGGTGATCCATGTTCCCGACCACCCCGGCCGCCTCGCGGAAATGATCGCGGCCATTGATCGGAAGGAGCGCGAGATCGACGTCGAGTGCGCGCAGCCGCTCGGCCTGCCCCTCGTACACGACGGTGTCGCCGGCGTGATAGACGCGCGTGACGCCGTCGTCGAGCACGTATCCGAGATAGCGGTAGAGCCCTCCGGAAAGCTCGCGCCCGAAGGTGTAGGCATCGGCCATCCCGACCCCGTGCCGGGCCGGCACGGGAGTGATCGTGACGCCGTCGAGCCGGATGCGCTCGTCCGGCTGCGCACCGACGAGACGCTCGCGCGGCACACCGGCCGCGGCGACGGCGTCGACCAGCGGACGCGGAACGACGAAACGCGCGCTGGGTGAGGCGCGCGCGATCGCCGGCAGCGACGCGAGATCGAGGTGGTCGTAGTGCTCGTGCGAACAGGTCACCACGTCCACGCCGACCGCATCGTCGGGATCGAACGCCGGCGCTGAAACACGTTCCGCCATCGGCGCGAGAAATGGATCGAGCAGGAGCACGAGGCCGCCCGCGCGAACCGCGAAGCCTGCCTGCCCGAGCCACCACAGGGCGATCGTGCCAGGGGCGAGGTCGAGCGCGCGCAACGCGGCGGTCGGGCTCGCGACGACGCGTGTCATTTCGCGGCTGCCGTGGCCCGAGCCCCGCGATGTGCGGCGATGAGCCGGCGGTACCACTCGCCGCTCGCCTTTATGCGCCGGCGCTGCGTCGCGTAGTCGGTGTGGATGATGCCGAAGCGCTTGCTCGTGCCGTGGGCCCACTCGAAGTTGTCCATGAGCGTCCAGATGAAATAGCCACGGAGCGGAACGCCTTCGCCGATCGCTTCGGCGGCCGCGTCGAAGTGGCGCGCGAGGAATGCGACGCGCGCCGGATCGTCCACGCGATCGCTCTTGACCTCGTCGTCGTACGCCGCGCCGTTCTCGGTGACGTACATGTGCCGTGGCGCGTAGTCGCGGTGCAGCCGCACCAGGAGCTTGCGGAACGAAGGGGGATGCACTTCCCAGCCGATGGCCGTGTGCTCACCCTCCGGATCGATGCGGTCGGCGCGGAGCGGGCCACCGCCCGCGCGGACGACGCGGCGCGCGTAGTAGTTCACGCCAAGGAAGTCGAGCGCGCCGTCGTAGCCATCGAGCTCGCCGCCGCGGTC
>VBGU01000059.1 GCA_005881085.1 Chloroflexota bacterium
CTCAGTTTCACCGCGCCCGCAGGGCGGATCACAGTGCTCATCGGACCATCGGGCTGCGGAAAGACGACCTCGCTTCGCATGGTGAACAGGCTGATCGAGCCGACGGCGGGCCAGATCCTTATCGACGGGCAAAACATTCTCGACGAGGATCCGACCGAGCTCCGCCGGCGCATCGGGTACGTCATCCAGCAGGTCGGTCTCTTTCCGCACCGAACCATCGGCGAGAACGTGGCGACGGTCCCCAAGCTTCTCGCTTGGCCAGAGGCGCGCACGCGCGCCCGCGTCGACGAGCTGCTCTCGCTCATCGGTTTCGACGCCGCCCGCATGCGCGACCGCTATCCGGCGCAGCTTTCGGGCGGCGAGCGGCAGCGTGTCGGCGTAGCGCGCGCGATGGCCGCTGAGCCACCGCTCATGCTGATGGACGAGCCGTTCGGCGCGGTCGACCCGATCGTCCGGGATCGCCTTCAGAACGAGTTCCTGGAGCTGCAGCGCGCGCAAGGCATAACCGTGATCTTCGTGACGCACGACATCGACGAGGCCATCAAGCTTGGCGACCGCGTCGCGATCATGCGCGCCGGCAGACTGGTGCAATTCGCGCCGCCGGCGGAGCTGCTCGCACACCCGGCTAACGATTTCGTCGCGCAGTTCGTCGGCAGCGATCGCGGCCTCAAGCGCCTCGCGCTCCTCACCGTCGGTGGAGCGGAGCTCGACCCGCCGGTGGATCCCTCGCGGCTCGACGGCGCGCCGGTCCTTTCTCCGGCGATGACGCTCCGCGATGCGCTCTCGGAGATGCTCGTGTCGGAGACGCAGGTCGGCATGGTCCGTGACGGTGACCGCTACCTGGGCGTACTCACGCTCTCGCACATCGGCAGAGTCCTTCGCACCGAGGACCGGAAATGACCCCTGGCGAGCCTCTCATCCGCTGGGATTGGCTCGGAAGTCATGCCGGCGAGATCGGCCAACGCGTCGGTGAGCATCTCGAGCTGACGCTGATCGCGGTCGTCGTAGGTCTTGCGATCGCGTTCGTCCTCTCGGTGCTGGCGCTTCGCGTGCCTAGGCTCTACCCGCCGATCACGTGGACGACGGGGATCCTCTACACGATCCCGAGTCTCGCCCTGTTCGCCCTGCTCGTCCCGTATACCGGCCTCTCGCTCCTCACCGCGGAGATCGGCCTGGTGAGCTACACGCTCCTCATCCTGATCCGGAACATCGTCGCTGGCGTCCGCGGCGTGCCGGCGGAGGTCCGCGAGGCGGCGCGGGGCATGGGCTACACGGATCGGCAGATTCTCTGGCGCGTCGAGCTGCCGCTGGCGCTCGCCGTGATCTTCGCGGGGATCCGTGTCGCCACGATCACGACGATCGGCCTCGTCACGGTCACCGCGCTCATCGGCCAGGGCGGCATGGGCTACTTCATCCTCCTCGGCATCCAGCTTTTCTTCAGCACGCCGCTCATCGTCGGCGCGCTCGGGTCGGTCATGCTCGCCGTCCTCGCCGACGGCGGTCTCGTGCTCGTCCAGCGAGCCCTCACTCCATGGACGCACGCACGGTGAGCGCTCTCGCCAGTCTCGCGCGCTGGCTGACCGATCCCGCGAACTGGCAGGGTTCCCACGGGATCCCGGTCCGCATCCTCGAGCACATCGAGCTCTCCGGGCTATCGGTCCTGGTCGCTGTTGCGGTCGCGATGCCGATCGCGCTCTACTTCGGTCACACCGGGCGCGGCGGCTTCGTCGCGATCAATGTGGCGAACATCGGACGCGCGCTGCCGTCGCTCGCACTCCTCGCGTTCGGGTTGGTCATCGCGATATCGCTCGGTCTCGGTCTCGGTTTCTGGCCGACCGTGTTCGCGCTCGTGCCGCTCGCGATCCCGCCTGTCCTCACCAACGCGTACGTCGCGGTTCGCGAGGTCGATCGCGACGTTGTCGATGCGGCGCGCGGGATGGGGCTCAGCGAGAGCCAGATTCTTCGGTCGATCGAGGTCCCTCTCGGGCTGCCGCTCATGCTCTCCGGGATCCGCACCGCAGCTGTGAACGTCGTGGCGACAGCGACCCTTGGGGCGCTCGTTGCCGGAGGCGCGCTCGGCCGGTTCATCGTCGATGGGCTCGCGCTCCAGGAGTACGACCAGCTCATGGCCGGCGCTCTCCTCGTGGCGCTCCTCGCCATCGTTACCGAAGTCTCATTTGCTGCACTCGAGCGAGCGACGGTGCCGCCGGGAATGGTCGCCATCCGCTAGGCGTTCAGGCTCGTGTCGGACCTTAGCGGTCATACTCAAAACGCGTGGCCGGCAGCCTAAGCGCTACGGCCGGGGAGGATCCCACATGAAGCGCGGAGGAATCTTTGCGGCACTCGTCGCGGTCGCCGCCGTGGTGAGCGCCTGCGGCGGTGCCGGAGGCGGCGGGACCAAGCCCGACGTCATCGTCGGCTCGACCAACTTCTACGAGCAGATCACGCTCGGCGAGCTCTACAGCCAAATCCTTGAGGCGAACGGTTACAAGGTCACACGGAAGTTCAATCTCGGGAACCGCGAGATAGTGGAGCCGGCCCTCGAGTCGGGCCAGATCGACGTTGACGCCGAGTACCTGGCGACGCTCCTCGCATTTGTCGACAAGGACGGGACGATCGCGAAGCCCACGACCGATCCCAAGGCGACCCAGACCGGGTTGCAGAAGGCTCTCGACCCGAAGAGCCTCACCGTGCTCGACTACGCCGCGGCGACCGACCAGAACGGATTCGTCGTGACGCAAGCCACCGCGACGTCCAAGAACCTCAAGAAGCTGAGTGACCTCGTGCCGGTCGCGAAGGACATGGTCCTCGGCGGCCCGCCGGAGTGCCCGCAGCGTCCTTTCTGCGCGCTCGGCCTCAAGAACACGTACGGCATCACCTTCAAAGACTTCAAGCCGCTCGACACGGGTGGCCCGCTGACGATCACGGCTCTCGATGGCAAGCAGATCGACATCGGTCTTCTCTTCACCAGCGATCCGAGCATCGTGGCGAAGAACTTCGTACTTTTGGACGACGACAAGCACCTGCAGCTCGCCGACAACATCGCGCCGGTCGTGCGCAACGCGCTTCTCCAGAAGGACGACGGCACGCTCAAGCGGCTACTCAACTCGATCAGCGCGAAGCTCACGCAGGCCGAGCTCAACGACATGAACAAGCAGGTCGCGGTCGACAAGGCAGACAGCAAGGTGGTCGCGGCCGCATGGCTGAAGAAGCAGGGCCTCATCAAGTAACCACGCACTGGACCCCGCTCGGCGGCGCGCTCCGAACGGGAGCCGCCGCCGCGGCCTGGGGAACGACCGGCGAGACCGAGGTCTTCGCTCTACACGAGGACGGCCAGGTCTGGGAACGGTACTGGGACGGGAAAAGCTGGCACGGGTGGGAATCCCTCGGAGGAGGGTTCACTGGACAGCCGGCCGCCGCCGCGCGCGACGCCGACCGCATCGACGTGTTCGCGATCGGTGTCGACGGCGTCCTGCGCCACCGCCGGTGGGACGGAAAGCGTTGGATCGATTGGCGGGATGTCGCCGGCGCGCCGCGCGGCGGCCGCGCGGTCGCGTGCGTGTGGAGCGGTTCGCGCCTGGACGTATTCGTGTGGGGCGCGGACAGCGGCCTTCACTACGCGGATCTCGCATGAGCGAGAGGTTCGACTTTGTGGTCATCGGCGCGGGCGTATCGGGCGAAGCCGCGGCCAGCTACGCCCGCGCCCGCGGCGCGACCGTCGCCCTCGTCGAGCGCGATCTCTTCGGCGGAACGTGCGCGTTCTGGGGCTGCATGCCGTCGAAGACGCTGCTCCACGCTGCGGAGGTCCGCGCGCACGGTGGCGAGTATCCGTGGGAGAGGGCGTCGGCGCGCCGCGACTACATGATCGTGCGCGAAGGTCGCGACTATCCCGACGACTCGGGCCACATTCGCGACTACAAGGCCGCCGGGATCGTCCCGGTGCGTGGCACGGCGAAGCTCGCCGGCCCCGGCAATGTCGTCGTGCGGACCGAGGGCCAGCCGCGCGAGCTCGAGGCGCGCGACATCGTGATCGCCGTCGGCTCTATCGGGAAGGTCCCGAAGCTCGACGGTCTCGCCGAGGCGGGCTTCTGGACGAACAAGGAAGGGACGAGCCTCCGCGAGCTGCCGCGGAGCATCGCGATCCTCGGCGCCGGACCCTCCGGTACCGAGCTGGCGCAGGTGTACGCGCGGTTCGGCGTGCGCACGACGTTGGTGAGCCCACGGCAGGTAAATCCAACGGACCACCCGCGAAGCTCCGCCCTCTTGGCAAAAGCGCTCCGCGCGGACGGTGTGGATGTGCGCGAAAACGCGCGGGCGCAGCGCATCCGGCCACGCGCCGGCAAGGGGGGCGAGCACGTCGTGCAGCTCGCCGATGGATCGACGGTGGAGGCCGCGGTCATCGAGCTCAACGTCGGTCGCACCGCCGCGCCCGCGCTCTCGAGCCTCGGCCTCGACGCGGTCGGGATCGCGTATGACGGCAGGGATTTTCTGAAGGTTGACGACGACACGCTTCGCGCGGCGGACCACGTCTACGCGATCGGCGACTGCATCGGGCACGAGCTCTCGACCCATCTCGGGCACTACGAGGGCGAGACCGCTGTGAAGGTCGCGCTCGGCGACGACGTCCGTGCCGACTTCAGCGCGACACCGCGCGCCGTCTACACCGACCCCGAGACGGCGGGGGTCGGCCTGCTTCTGGACCAGGCCAAGGCCCGCGGCATCGACGCGTTCGAGGAGACCGCCGACCTTGCGACGAGTGCGAAGGGCTATGTGAGCGAGTCGGAAGGCCACGTCTCGATCGTCATCGATCGCAAGAACAAGATCGTCGTCGGCGCGTTCATCGGCGGACTGGCTGCATCGGAGGCGATCCACGAGGCGGTGCTCGCGGTCAAGCTCAAAACGCCGATCTCGCTCCTCGCGCAGACGATCCATGCTTTCCCGACCGTGACACGCGCCATGGGCGGGCTCTTCGCGAAGGCCGATCTCGCGCTTCGGTGAGCGAGGGATATCTCACGCTGCTCGACTGGCGCCGGCGCGTCGCTGACATGTACTCGGGCGTGCGCGCGAAGCTGCCAACGGACGCCCCCGCCGCGCACGCGCTCTGGCGATCGACACGCGACGAGCTGTTTCGCGCGCACCCGCAGTCGCCCCTTCTCGAATCGGATCGATCGACCTTCCGCGGACTCCCGTACTACGACTACGACCCGCGCTTCGCGAAGCGCGGCAGAGTGCGACCGCTTCCCGAGGAGCGCTACGACGTGGGGACGAGCACCGGTGGCGTGATCCCCTTCGTGAGGTTCGGCGTCGTCGAGCTCGACGTCGGGTCTCTCGAGATCTTCTGGCTCGACGCGTACTCGGGCGGCGTGTTCCTGCCGTTCCGCGACGCGACCGCGGGCAAGACGACATACGGCGGTGGCCGGTATCTTCTCGACACGGCGAAGAGCGCGGACCTTGGCGCGATCGGCGACGAGCTCGTGCTCGACTTCAACTTCGCGTACCACCCGTCCTGCCGCTACGACCCGAAGTGGGTTTGTCCGCTCGCGCCGCTCGGGAATAGGGTGCAGGTTGCCATCGAGGCAGGGGAGCGGATGTGAGCCGACGTCAGCGCTGGACGCTCATCGCGGCGGTCCTCGGCTCGTCCATCGTCTTCGTGGACTCGTCGGTCGTGACCGTCGCGCTGCCGAAGATCGGCCGCGAGCTACCGACGACGCTCCTCGGCGTGCTCGAGGGCCAGTTATATGTCTACGCCGGGTACCTGCTGACGCTCTCTGCGCTCCTCATCCTCGCGGGTGCGCTGTCTGACTTCTATGGCCGGCGCCGCGTCTTCCTCATCGGGCTCGTCGGTTTCGGACTCACCAGTGTGCTGTGCGGCCTCGCGCCGAACATGGAGTTCCTCGTCCTGTCGCGCATCCTGCAGGGCGCCGCCGGCGCGATCCTGGTGCCGGGGTCACTCGCGCTTCTCACAGCCACCTTCAGCGGCGAAGCCCAGGGACGCGCCTACGGCGTGTGGGCCGCGGCGACGGCGGCGACGACCATCCTCGGACCGTTCATCGGCGGCATCCTTGTCGACACGATCTCGTGGCGCGTCGCGTTCCTCATCAACGTTCCGCTTGTCGTCCTCGCGGTCTGGGCGACCGCCCTCTATGTCCCGGAGAGCCGCAACGAGAACGCCACTGGGCGCTTCGACTGGCTCGGCGCCGCGGTGGTGGCTGTCGCGGTCGGCGGCCTCAGCTTCGGCGCGACCTACGGTCAACAGCGTGAGTGGCGCGATCCGCTGGCGTATGTCGCGCTTGTTGCCGGCGTCGTCGCGACCATCGCGTTCCCGTTCCTGATGCGGCGCAGCCGCGATCCGCTCGTGCCGCTCGAGCTCTTCCGTTCGCGGAACTTCACGATCACCAACATCTCGACGCTCCTCATCTACGGAGCGCTCTATGTGACCTTCTATTACCTCGCCCTGTTCCTCCAGGGCGTGCTCGGTTACTCCGCGTCGGCCGCGGGCCTCGCGGGCATTCCGGGCGGCGTTCTCCTCGTGGTGCTGTCGACGCGCTTCGGTGCTCTTGCGGTGCGTCTCGGTCCGAAGATCTTCATGACCGTGGGCCCGGCGCTCATGGCGATCGGAGTGCTGTGGTTCGCCCGAGTCCCGGCGACGAGCGCGGCATGGATCTTCACCCCGGGCGACCCGTCGAGCTGGATCCCGCCGCGCGAGTGGTTCGTCGACTTTCTGCCCGGTCAGATCATCTTCGGGTTCGGGCTCGCGATGATGGTCGCCCCGCTTACGACGGCGCTGATGACAAGTGTGCCGGTCCGCAACTCCGGGGTCGCCTCGGCCGTCAACAACGCCATATCGCGAGTCGGCCCTCAGCTCGCCGGAGCGGTGATCTTTGTCGCGATCACCGCGAGCTTCTATTCGGGTATGGCCGCGCGCCTTCCGGGGACCGATCCCTCCGACCCGGCGTTCCGCCACGACTACTCGCCGATGAACGTGCCGCGCTGTCCTGGCCCGTGTCCCCAGGAACTGACCGCGCGCATCGAGGCGGATCGCGACCAGTCCACCGACGCCTTCCATCTGGCGATGTACGTCGGCGCGGCACTTCTCGTCGCGGGCGCCTTGGTGAACGCGGTCGGCATCTCGAACGAGGCGGCGCTCGAAGCGACGAGGCGTCGCACGCCGATGACGACGGTCTAGCCGCCGGCCGTTCTCCGGGAGTGGTCGCTTGACTTCATTGGTAAGTGCAGACTAACGTAAGGTCCTTCGCGCAACAGCGCAATGGGAGGTCTACGTGGGCGATCCGGTCACGAATTTCGAGGTCAATAGCGCGGATCCGGCGAAGGCGCGTCGTTTCTACACCGCGGTGCTCGGCTGGAAGATGAACGAGGTCCCAAACAACTACACGTTCGTCGACACCGACGCCGGCGGCAAAGGCATCGGCGGCGGCATCGGTCCACTCCGCGGCCCGAAGCCTTTCGTCACGTTCTACGTCGTGGTCCGCGACCTGGGCGCGACGCTGAAGAAAGCCACCGACAACGGCGGAAAGGTCGTGTTCCCCGCCACCAAGGTCGGACCCACGACGACGATCGCCCTCTTCAGCGATCCAGATGGGAACGTGATCGGTCTCACCGACGGCAAGTAGCCGCTTCTACAGCAGCAGAGCCTCGAGCGCCCCGACGACCGCGCGCTCGTGATCGCGGGTGCGGAAGTCGTGAAGCGGGTTCGGCGGCAGATCGTGCTCCGTGCTGACGCCGCCGCGCCGCGTGTACAGGACCGGGTAGATGTCGCCGGCCGGGTTCTCTTCGAGCGTGGCGGCGACAGCCTCGGCCGGGCCCGAATCGAGAAAGCTCTGCAGTGGGAGGATCCCGTCGTCGACGATGCCGCGCTTTTCGTCGCGGACGAGCACTCGCGCAAGGTAGGACTTCTGGTGCCAGAGCTCCGGTGCGTTCGTGACCTCGTGCAATAGATAGGACACGACCTCGGCCCGCGCCACGACCGGCCGCTCGGGGTCGATCGCGAAATGCTTTCGCGCCACCTCGCGTGCGAGGACGCGGCCGTTGTAGCGATGGCCGTTCACGCCGCCGGAGTTGCTCGGCATCCCGTGCTTGCGCAGGCCGGGAGAGGCCTGGTGGATCGTTCCGCCGAAGTACACGCCCGGGACCGACGCGCTCTCCCAGAACGGTGTTTGCGCGGGCAGCTTGTTGCGCCCGACCGTCGCGACGCCGAGGTCCGGCAGATCGAGGATTGGACTGGTGAAGCCGGTCGCCGCGATCACGTCGTCGACTTCGAAGACGAGCTCGGCGGCGCTGTCGGCCTTGCGTGTGTGCACGCGGAACGTCTCGCCGGTGCGCTCGACGCGCTCGATCGATGCATCGAGCACGATGACTCCGCCGGCGAGGACGTGATCCTCGTACGGCTGCACGTACCGCGCGCGGACTCCGACGAGCGACCGCGTGTTGATCGACAGCTTCGCGGGTGACGGAGAGGCGAGGACGATCTGCCTCGCCCACTGTAAAAAACCGGTCGCGAGCTCGAAGCCGGAGTTCTCCTTGCCGACGATGAACACCCGGCGCCCCGCATAGGTTTCGGCGGGACGCGTCTCTGCGTAGTGGGGAACGTCTTGGATCCCAGGTATTTGCGGACGCCACGGCTCGGCCACGCCGACGGCGAAGATCGGCACCTGGCAGCGGTACTCGCCGTCGCTCGTCTGGAGCACCCAACGATCGCCGTCGCGGCGCGTCCCGGTCCAGCGGCAGCCGTACCGCACCGCGACGCCGGCGCGGTCGGCGAACGCTTCGAGGCTCCGTTGCATCTCAGGTCGGGACGGGTAGTACGAGGTGCCGTCCATCATCGAGCACATGAGCGCGCGGCACTCCTGCTCCTCGGGGAGCAGGCTGTTCCAGTCGTAGCGCTCGTACTCGCGGGTGCCCTGCTCGAATGGTGCGTACGGCTTTGTCCACGAAAGGAGGCGCTGAAAGAAGGGCCACTTGCGGAACATCCCTCCCGCGCTCTCATCGGCCGAGATGACCGCGTGCCGGAGGCCGAGGCGCGAGAGCGAGTAGCTGATCTGAAGACCCCCTGGACCGCTGCCGACGACGACGACCGGATAGTCGCCAGGCGGGTGGGGACGATCGGTCAGGCGCTCCTCCGCGTCACGTTCGCGAGCTTCCGTGCTTCAGCGACGAGGAGGCGGTAACAGACCCGGGGATGGGTCTGGAGGAATTCCCGCAGGAGCTCGCCCGGCACGACGAGGCAGCGCAGCGGCCTGGCCGCGATGACGTCGGCGACGGGAGGCTCGCCAAGCAGGACGGATATCTCACCGAAGAAATCGCCGCGGCCGAGCGTGCCGAGCCGCTTGCCGTGTGCAACGAGCGCGGCCTCGCCCTCGAGCACGATGTAGAAGCCCGATCCAGT
>VBGU01000356.1 GCA_005881085.1 Chloroflexota bacterium
CTGGCGGCGGCAAGGTCGGGTGGGAGTTCCCGGTCCCTCTCGCGGCCGGAGGGCTCGCGATCGCTCTGGCAGGCAACGGCGCGTGGTCGCTCGATCGGTTGCTGGGCCTGGTCTATCCGGATTGGCTCTTACCTGCCTGGCTTGTGCTCGTGGCCGTCGGGGTGGTCCTGGCCATAGGAGTGCGCTCGATGCAGGCGCCGCAGGCTGCCGGGTCTTAGCGCGATCAAACGAATTTCCTAGCGCCGGTTCAGGCGGCTCTTAGTCCGGGCTTAGGCGCGCGAGAGAGGCTATAGGCATGTTCGAAGGTGATCCGACCGCCACCACGCCGATGACCCCGCTCGCTCCGCCGCCACCTCCGGTCCGGAAGGGCAGCGGGATCCCGGCAGGCCGCCTCGTCGCGCTGGGACTCCTTGCGTTCGTGCTCGCCGCTTTCAGCGGGCGCATCGATCTCGGCTCCCTGGTTTCGACCGCGCAGAGCTACGTCGATCGGGCGGCCCCCGCCGTGCAGACCAACGCGAGCTCGAGCGACACCGCGGCGGTCGCCGCGGTCAAGGACGTGGTCCAGCGCGCCAACGAGGCGCAGGTCCAGGCGTACGCACGCAATGACCCGACGCTGATGCGCGCGACCGCGACCACCTCCTATTACCAGGAGCTCGTGCAGACCAACCAGGGCCTGCAGTCGAGCGGCGCCCAGTCGATCGCGCTCACGAAGCTCGAGTGGGTCGACGTCACGGTCAGCGGGACGACGGCGAACGCCGTGACCAACGAGACCTGGCGGACCACGTACACCGACGGTTCCGTCGCCGATAGCACGGACCGCAACGAATACACCCTCGTCCTTCAGGCGGGCGCGTGGAAGATCTCGGCGGACGTCCAGCCGACGACGCAGATCATCACCCCCGGCACGGCGCCGAGCGTGACGCAGCCCGGTACGCCGGCGAGCGTGACGAGCAGCTCGAGCAACTGGTCCGGCTACGCGGCGAACGGCGGAACGTTCACGTCCGTCACCGCGACCTGGACCGTGCCGACGGTCTCGGCGACCTCGAGCGGAGCGGACGCGACGTGGGTGGGAATCGGCGGGCTCACCACCAACGACCTCCTCCAGGCGGGGACGCAGGCGATGGTCGATGGCAGCGGGACGGTCGAGTACTCCTCATGGATCGAGATGCTTCCGCAGTCGTCGCGCAACGTTCCGCTCTCGGTGAGCGCAGGCGACTCCGTCACGGTCACGATCACCCAGCAGGGCGGGAACGACTGGCTGATCGCGATGAAGAACAACACGACGAATGGCAGCTACAGCGTCACCGTTCAATACAGCTCGTCGAACTCGTCGGCCGAGTGGGTCCAGGAAGCGCCGAGCGTCGGACGCGGCGTCATCTCGCTCGACCAGTTCGGCACCGTGAAGTTCAGCGGAGCGAGCGCGGTCCGCGACGGTAAGACGATGTCGCTCTCAGCCCTTGGCGCGAAGGCGATCACGATGATCAACGGACAGGGCCAGGCGATCGCGCAACCCTCGACGATCGCTAGCGACGGATCGAGCTTCACGATCGCGCGCACCGATGCCACGAGCTCGCCGCAGACCGGTGGCCGGCGTCGCCGGCCCTAGGAGAAGAGCTCTAGCTCGCGGCGCGCGATTGGCGCCGCAAGAGCATCGCGACGGTCTCGGGGTCCCCGTCCTCAACCGCTGACACGAGACGGTCGGCGTATTCACCGAGGCGTTCGTGATCGGCGGGCAATGCTTCGTTCTTCTCGGTCGGATCTATCGGGAGTCGCGCGGTGTCGCGTATCGCCACGGCCATCATGCGGACGGTGTACCAGGTCTCACGGTCTACCCCCGCACGGTCCCAGGGTCCGCTCGCCATCTGCCCCACGCTCCGCACTTTGCGCCGTGGCAAGCCGATTGAGAACACCGTACGAGGTGAGAGATTCCGGCTACCCCGAATGGGGGACCGTGCCGGATTCGGCTACCTTTGTTGAGTGAGAAGCGACGGAAAGATGCTCGACCCGGTCTGCGACATGATCGTGGACCTCGCCGAGCAGCGCGAGCAAGGCCTGACTATCGAGCGACCCGAGCGCGAGTACGCGTTCTGCGGAGCGGGATGTCTCGAAAAGTTCGCAAAAGATCCGAAACGCTACATACCGAAAGTGGAGCGTTGGCTCGCGACAGGAGAGTCCGCACCGCCGCGCATGTAGCGCCGAGGGTCGCCTAGAACTCGGCTCCGACGTAGGCGTCCCGCCGCGGGCGTCCCTCTCGCTCGGCCCCTCGTGGGATCGCGATGGACCGTGAGCTAGGGGCCGCTCGCTCGAGGGACGCCCACGTCGGGGCTGCCTAGTGGAGGTCGCCCGGAACTCCTATCTCGTCCTTACGCAATTTCACCGTGAACACTCCACTTTCGGTCTGTGCGCTGACTGTGTAGTCCCCGCGCGTGCGCGTCGGGGCGATGCTGTCGACATTCGATCCGAACGGAGAGATCACCATGGGCGAGCCCTCGCTCCCGCGTGGCCCGCTGACCGTGATCGTGATCGTCGAGGCCGGCGGGAATCCATAGACGAGATAGCTCGTGGACGTCACCGCGACGAGCCCCGGTCCCTCCGGGACGGCGGCGCGCATTCGGTCGGGTAGGCCCGATACGAAGTCGTCGAACGATCGACCGGTAAGCGCCGAGTAGGCCTGCGCGAGGTTCTGCCCT
>VBGU01000060.1 GCA_005881085.1 Chloroflexota bacterium
CGTGCCGGCGACGATGAGTAGCTGGTTGTTCAAGGTGAACCCGGCCATCGCGACGGCGAGGCCGGTGTACGCGTTCAGGAGAGAGATCACGACCGGCATGTCCGCGCCGCCGATCGGCATGACGAGGGCCACGCCGAAGACGAGCGCGAGGAGCGTGATGACCGTGATCAGGAGCATCGGCTCGATCGCGAACGATCCCGCGATCGCGCCGCCGAGCACCACGAGCGAGAGCAAGGCGGTCGCGGCCGCGATGCCGCCGGTCACGAGCTGCTGGCCCGCGTAGCGGAATGCCTTCGGCGTGATGAGCCCCTGCAGCTTGCCAAACGCGACCGCGCTGCCCGAGAACGAGACCGCACCGATGATCAGCGCCAGCAGCGTTGCAAGAGAGGCGCCGAACTCGAGCATGCCTGCGTCGCGCTGGCGCGCGAACTCGAGGATGGCGACGAGCGCCGCCGCCCCACCGCCCGCTCCGTTGAAGAGCGCGACCATCTGGGGCATCGCGGTCATCTTCACCATCCGCGCGCCCGCGAAGCCGGCGACACCGCCGACCGCGATGCCCGCGAGGATGATCGGAACGCCGCCCTTCACGTCCGACGCGAAGAAGGTCGCGATGACCGCGATGAGCATTCCGGTCGCCGCGATGCGGTTGCCCTGAACGGCCGTCGTCGGCGACGAGAGGCCCTTCAGGCCGAGGATGAAGGTGACAGCCGCGATCAGGTACGCGACCGGGATGAGGGTCTCGACCGTCATTCGCGCTTCCGCACCGGGCGCTGCTTGAACATCGCGAGCATGCGGTCGGTCACGACAAAACCACCGACGACGTTCGCCGTCCCGAGCACGACCGCCAGGAACCCGAGGACCGTGCCGATTGGACCACCGATCGCGCTGGCTACGAGCATCGCGCCGACGATCACGATCCCGTGGATCGCGTTCGCGCCGCTCATGAGCGGGGTATGGAGCGTCGACGGCACCTTCGAGACCACCTCGAAGCCGACGAAGATCGCGAGGATGAAGACGTACGCCGCGACGATCGCCTCGGTTGTCATGTCACGGCTGTGGGGGTCCGAGGGGGCGGAGCCCCCTCGACCGCGAGGACCTTCTTCGTCTGCTCGTGCACCACTTCGCCGTCCTTCGTGATGACCGTCCCTTTGATGACGTCGTCGTTCATGTCGAGATTGAGCTTGCCTTCCTTCGTGATCATCAGTCCCAGCAGGCTTTGGATGTTGCGCGAGTACATCTGGCTCGCGTGATAGGGCATCGTCGACGGGATATTTGTGGTCCCGTCGATGCGGACACCGTCCACGTCGATGACCTTGCCGGCTTGCGTGAGCTCGGTGTTTCCGCCGGTCTCGGCCGCGAGGTCCACGATGACGGAGCCGGGCTTCATCGAGCGGACCATGTCGGCCGTGATCAGCTTTGGGGCGGGACGTCCCGGTATTGCCGCCGTGGTGATGATGATGTCGTTCTCTTTGACGGCCTTCGCGAGCAGCTCGACCTCTTTGCGATGAGCCTCCTCGGACAGCTCCTTCGCGTACCCGCCGGCGCCCTCGCCGGTCTCGCCGAGGTCGACCTCGAGGAACTTCGCACCGAGCGACTGCACCTGCTCCTTAACGACCGGCCGCGTGTCGAATGCCTCTACCACCGCGCCGAGGCGACGCGCGGTGGCGATGGCCTGGAGACCGGCGACGCCCGCGCCGATGATGAAGGCCTTCGCCGGCGCGATCGTGCCCGCCGCCGTCGTGAGCATCGGGAAGAACTTGGGGAGCGCAGCGGCCGCGAGAAGCACCGCCTTGTACCCCGCGACGGTGGCCTGCGAGGAGAGCGCATCCATCGGCTGCGCGCGCGTGATGCGCGGGATCGCGTCCATCGAAAGTGCGGTCACCCGCCGTCGCGCGAGCTCCCGGACAAGTGCGTGGTTCGTGAGCGGCTGCAGGAACGCGATGAGCACAGCGCCCTCGCGGATCCGCCCGAGCTCGTCATCGGAGGGCCTCGCCACCTTGAGGACGAGATCACAGGAAAAGGCGTCGCCGATGGTCGCGCCCGCCTCCGTGTACATGCGGTCGGGAAAGCTCGACGCCTCTCCGGCGCCCCGCTCGACGATGACATCGTTTCCGCTTTTCGTTAGGCGACCGACCGTCTCCGGAACGAGGGCGACGCGCCGCTCGCCGGGCGTGGTCTCCCGCACGACCCCGATCCTCATGGAACGAGAAAAGCCTAGCTGGAAACGGCTGCGGGCGTCTCCGCGAGAATCGTCTGCAGACGCGGCTGTACGTCGGTGGCGAGCCGCTCGATGGACTCGGCGTCGAACGGCTCGGCAAACCGCACGATGAAGCCCTTGACGCCTGCCCGCGAGTACTCGGCGATCCTCTCGGCGACCAGATCGGGTCCGCCCACGATCGCCGTCGGCGGCGCAGACATTCCGTGATGCTCGGCGACTCGCTGCAGGTGTGCCTTCGCCTTGGCGGGGTCGTCACGAATGACGACCCAGCTGCCCCCGATCGGTTCGATCTCCGCCGGGTCGCGCCCCACGTCGGCGCAGTGCTTTCTCAGCACCTCGATCTTGTGAGCCATCACCTCGGGATTTTCGAAGGAGTGCCACATGTCCGCGTAGCGGGCGGTGGTGCGAAGCGTCCGCTGCTCTCCGCCGCCACCGATCAGGATCGGCAGTCGCTCTTGGACGGGTCGCACGAGGACTTCAGCGTTCACGAGCTCGTAGTACTTGCCCGAGAAGGTGACCCGTTTCCCATCCACCAGCTGGCGAATGATCTTCGTTGCCTCGGCGAAGCGGTTGGAGCGCTCGGCCGGCGTGCCGAGATCGATCCCGTAGGCGTTGTGCTCGAGGGCATTCCACGCCGCGCCGATGCCGAGGATCGCGCGTCCGCCCGAGATGTTGTCGAGCGTCGTCGCCATGTTGGCGAGCACAGCGGGGTGCCGATGCGTGATGCCCGAGACGAGACAACCGATGCGCACGTTCTTCGTGATCGCCGCGTATGCGGCTTGAAGCTGCCAGCCCTCGAGGTTAGGGCGATGGAGGTCGCCGTTGATCGAGTAGAAGTGGTCCCACACCCAGAGCGAATCGAACCCGAGCCGGTCCGCGAGCAGCGCGTGCTCGCGGAGCGCTTGCCAGGTGGTGTTCTGCGGCCAGAGATTGATGCCGAGGCGCATGGATTAGGTCAATCAGTATCTACACTTTCGCCGTGTTCCGCCCCGCGCGCAGCGTTCTGTCATTTCTCGTCGTCATCAGCGCGCTCACCGTCCTGTGGGAGGTCGTCAAGCTACTGGGCGGCGATCCAAGCGAGGCCTGGACGCCTCCTTTTCAATGGACGGTCGCGAGCGATCTCAACATGCCGCACGTCTGGGACATCGCCGCATCGTTCGTAGAGCCGGCGCAGCGCAACGGGCCGCCGCTGGGTCTCGTGCTCGTCAACGCGGGGATCTTCACCTTTCGCGAAGCGTTCGGCGGCTTCGTATTCGGGGCGCTGCTCGGACTCGCTCTCGCGATCGTGTTCGTGCATTCGCAGCTGCTCGAGCGTGCGCTCGTCCCGTATGTCGTCGCCTCGCAGACCGTGCCGATCATCGCGATCGCACCCGTCGTGGTGATCTGGCTGCGGGGCGGGTGGCTGGCCGTCGCGGTCATCTCCGCGTACCTGACGTTCTTCCCGGTCACGATCGCCGGCCTGCGCGGGCTTCGCTCGCCCGACCCGCGCGCGCTCGAGCTCATGCGATCGTACGCGTCGTCGTCGCGCGACGTGCTGGTCAAGGTGAGACTGCCGGCTGCCGCGCCGTATCTCTTCGCCGCGTTCAAAGTCGCGGCGACCGCGAGCGTCGTCGGCGCGATCATCGGCGAGTTGCCCTCGGGCATTCGCGACGGGCTCGGTGGCGCGATCCTCAATTTCAACCAGTTCTACGTCTCGGGCCCGCCGAAGCTCTGGGCCGCCATCATCGTGGCCGCGGTCGTGGGCATCGGGTTCTTCGCGCTGGTCCGGGTCGCCGAGGTGCTCTTCCTGCGCGGGCGCGCCGCCCCATCCGACGCATGACCCTTTCGGTCGTGCGCGTTCGCGGCGTCGACAAGGTCTTCGGCGCGGGCGCGGACAAGACGCCCGCGTTGGAGAAGATCGATCTCGAGATCCCGAAGGGCGCGTTCGTCTCGCTCATCGGGCCGTCCGGATGCGGCAAGTCGACGCTCCTTCGGCTCATCGGCGACCTCACCCAGCCGACTGCCGGAATGATCGAGGTGAACGGGAAGACGGCGCACCGCGCACGTCTCGACCGCGACTACGGGATGGTCTTCCAGGCGCCGGTGCTCTTCGACTGGCGGACCGTCCAGGGCAACGTCGAGCTCCCGCTCGAGGTGAGCGCGAAGAACAAGAGCGCGCGCGCCGATCGGGCGAAGGCGATGCTCGCTCTCGTCGAGCTGACCGGTTTCGAGCGGCGCTACCCGTGGCAGCTTTCGGGCGGGATGCAGCAGCGCGTCGCGATCGCGCGCGCGCTCTCGTTCGAGCCCGCGATCCTCCTGATGGACGAGCCGTTCGGCGCTCTGGACGAGATGACCCGCGAGCGGCTCAACCTCGAGCTTCTACGCATCTGGAAGCAGACCGGCACGACGATCGTGTTCGTCACGCACAGCATCCCGGAGGCGGTCTTTCTCTCGACTCACGTCGCCGTCATGTCCGCACGTCCGGGCCGGATCATCGAGGTCATCTCAGTCGAGCTGCCTCAGCCACGTAATGACCTGACCCGCGAGGACGAGCGTTACTTCGGATTCATCACTCGCGTCCGCGAGCGGCTGCGTGGCCACGAGGTCGGGAAGCCGGGCGCGGCCGAGGTCGCCGCGAGTTGACCAGGCGCATCCGCTACTACGGCCCAGCGGTCGCTGTGTTCGTCGGCGTGCTCGGCCTCTGGGAGCTCGCGGTCCGTGCGCTCGGCATTCAGCAGTTCCTGTTGCCTCCGCCGAGCTCCATTGGGTCGGCCTTCGCCGAGCATTTCGACGAGCTGATCACCGTCGGACGCAACACCCTCGTCGAGGCGGTCGGCGGTCTTTTGATCGGCGGCGTGACCGCGCTCGTCGTCGCGTTCGCGACCGCGCGATGGGCCACCGCGAGCCGCGCGTTGCTTCCGTTCGCGATCGCCGCGAATTCGGTGCCGATCATCGCCTTCGCGCCGATCATGAACAACTGGTTCGGGATCCTGAATCCGCTCTCGAAGATGATGGTCGTCGCGGTCCTCGTGTTCTTCCCGATCATGATCAACACGCTTCGCGGGCTCACACTTGTGGATCAGGCGTCGCTCGAGCTCATGCGCTCGTACGCGGCGAACGAGCTGGCCATCTTCGCCAAGGTCCGCGTCCCCAACGCGCTCCCGTACATCTTCACCGCCTTCAAGGTGAGCGCGACGCTCTCATTGATCGGCGCGATCGTCGCGGAGTATTTCGGGGGATCGCGATCGGCCCTGGGGCAGTTCATCATCACCGAGGCGGCCTTCTTTCGGTTCGCGAACGCCTGGGCGGCGATCGTGGTCGCCTCCGTCGTGAGCATTGCGTTCTTCCTTATCATCGTCGCGATCGAGCGAGTCGCGATCCCGTGGCACTCATCGGCCCGCATCGCCGACTCGTCGTAGCGCGCGCGGTCACGCGTGAGGGAGGTTGCCATGCGACGTGCAGGTCGTTCTCTGTCGTTCGCGATCATCGCGGTCATGCTCGCGGTCTCGTGCGGTGCCGGCGCCGGTGGTGGAGGCGGCGGAACGCTCACCAAGGTGCGCCTACAGCTCCAGTGGGTCGCCCAGTCGCAGTTCGCCGGTTACTACGCGGCGCTGGACAAGGGGTACTTCAAGGATCTTGGCCTCGACGTCGAGATCAAGCTCGGAGGCCCCGACATCGTGCCCCAGCAGGTCGTCGCGTCGGACGCCGCGGAGTTCGGCATCGCGTGGGTGCCGAAGGTGCTCGCCTCGCGTGAGGCCGGCGCCGACCTCGTGAACATCGCGCAAGTGTTCCAGCGGTCGGGAACGCTCGAGGTCTCCTTCAAGGAGAAGAACATCACCAAGCCGGACGACTGGAAGGGCAAGAAGGTCGGGACCTGGGGCTTCGGGAACGAGCCCGAGCTCTATGCCGCGATGCGCAAGGTCGGCATCGATCCGACCAAGGCGAGCGACGTCACGATCGTGGCCCAGCCGTTCGACATGTCCCTGCTTCTGAACGGCCAGGTCGATGCGGCGCAGGCCATGATCTACAATGAGTACGCGCAGGTGCTCGAGCAGAAGAATCCCAAGACCGGTCAGCTCTACACGCCGGCCGACCTCAACGTCATCGACTTCAACCAGGTCGGCACCGGGATGCTCCAGGACCACATCTTCGTGCGGCAGTCATGGCTCTCGAAGTCCGGCAACGAGGACATCGCCGCGAAGTTCCTTCAGGCATCGTTCAAAGGCTGGATCTACTGCCGCGACAACCAGAGCCAGTGCGTCGACACCGTGCTCAAGGCCGGCACCACGCTCGGCAAGGGTCACATGACGTGGCAGTTGAACGAGATCAACGCGCTCATCTGGCCCTCCCCGAACGGCATCGGCGCCTTGGACAAGGCGGCGTGGGACCAGACCGTCAACATCTCGACCACCTACCAGGTGCTGAAGAACAAACCCGCTGACGCCGCGTTCCGGACGGACCTCGCGAAGAAGGCATCGGACGCGCTCAAAGCGGCGGGTGCGGACGTCAATGGTGCGAGCTTCAAGAAGGCCACCGTGCAGGTCACAGCCGGCGGGAATTAACCGCGCTCACGCGCGCCGAACGACCGCCGGGCGCGTCCCGGCGGTCGTTCTTTTTCGCGGTCTAGACTCGGCGGCGATGGCCGTCGCCACGAAACGACCCGCGGACCCGTCCACGGTCGCCAAGGACACCGCCGACCACGTCCTCGTGGCGTGGTCCGCGCAGGGCGGCATCAAGCAGGTCGTCATCACGCGTGCCGAGGGCTCCTGGCTCTATGCCGGCGAGCGCCGCATCCTCGACTTCTCGTCGGGACTCATCAACGTGAACCTCGGGCACGGGCATCCGAAGGTCGTTCGTGCGATCCAGGAGCAGGCCGACCGCGTCTGCTACGTGACGCCGTCGTTCGGCGAAGAGAGTCGCGCAACGCTCGCCCGTCTTCTCGCGGAGATCACGCCCGGCGATCTTTCGAAGACGATCTTCACGACCGGCGGCAGCGAGGCGAACGAGCACGCGATCAAGATCGCGCGTCTCTTCACCAAGCGGCACAAGATCCTGACACAGTGGCGCTCGTTCCACGGCCAGTCGCAGGGCTCGATGACGCTCGGCGGCGACAACCGCCGCTGGGCCGCCGAACCCGGCATCCCCGGCGTCGTGCACTTCCTCAATCCGGATCCGTACCGCTCGGTCTTCGGCGACGACGTGCAGAAGGCGCTCGCTCATGTCGAAGAGGTGATCTGGTACGAGGGCCCGGAGTACATCGCCGCGATCCTCGTCGAGCCGATCCCCGGAACGTCCGGCGTCCTCGTCCCTCCCGATGGTTACCTGCGGGGCCTGCGCACGCTCTGCGACAAGTACGGGATCCTCCTCATGTTCGACGAGGTCATGACCGGATTCGGCCGGACCGGGAAGTGGTTCGGAGCCGACCACGAAGGGGTCGTTCCGGACGTCATGACCTTCGCGAAGGGCGTGACCTCGGGCTACGTGCCTCTCGGCGGCGCGATCGTGAGCGACAAGATCGCTCACCACTTCGACGCCAACGTGCTCTGGGTCGGCTCTACGTATAGCGGGCATCCCCTCGCGTGCGCGGCCGGCGTTGCCTCGATCGAGGCGTACCGCGAGGAAGGGCTCATCGATCGCTCGGCGCGGATGGGGGAGAAGCTCCTCGCGGAGCTCAACAGAGTTGCGGATCGCCACCCCTCCGTCGGGGACGTCCGCGGGCGCGGGCTCTTCGCCGGTATCGAGCTCGTGAAGGATCGCCGTTCGAAGGAGATGCTCGAGCGCTGGAACGGTCCGTCGAGCCCCCTCGCGAACGCGCTAAAGGCCGCTCTGCTCGAGCGCGACGTCTACGTCTTCTGCCGGTGGAACATGCTCTTTGTCGCGCCGCCGCTCCCGGTGACCGACGACGAGCTTGCGATCGGGGTTCGTGCGATCGACGAAGCGCTGGAGATCGCCGACCGTTACGCCGCTACCGGGAAGATCTAGGACCTTCTGCGCTCCGCGTCCGTCGGGCGGCTGTCCGCCCCGTAGAGCTGAGCCGCGACATCGAGGACCACAAGCGCGAGTACGAGAAGCAGGATTTCCATCGCCATCTCCTTGACGGTCCATTCGCCGAACACCGGTTAGTAACTCCCGACTGCTTGACCAGGCACAACCTTAGGCGTTACGCTATAACCAGTCAACGACATAAGGACGGTTAACTCAGTTAGATGCGCGACATTCCCCCCATCCCCGACCACGACATCGAGCTTTCCGGAGGAGCTCTGGCCCTCGACTTCGCCAACACCGTCGGCGGCACCCATGTGAGCCCGACTCACGACCACCTGCGCGACTACAGCGACATCGTTCGCTTCGCCGAGCTCGCCGGCGGGCTCGCGCCGAGCGTGGCAAAGCGGCTGGCCCAGCGCGCCGAGCGAGATTCAAGGCGTGCCTCGGCTGTGTACGAGCTCGGGATCGCCTTGCGCGAGGCGGTCTGGGCCGTCTTCTCCGCGCTCGCATCAGGCGATGTCCCGCGTGAGTCGGACCTGGCGCTGATCGGAGACGCCGCGGCGGCGGGCGCGGCGCGTTCGCGTCTCGTCTACGACCGTGACGGTGTCGGCTGGTCGTTGCCCTCCGATTCTGACGAACTGGAGCGACCGCTCTGGGAGATCGCTCGGTCAGCCGCGGAGCTATTGACCTCGGACGAACACGATCGCATCAAGGAATGCGCCTCGACGACCTGCGAATGGGTGTTCCTCGAACGAAGCCGTAACCACTCGCGCCGTTGGTGCGACATGAGCGACTGCGGGAACCGCGCGAAG
>VBGU01000061.1 GCA_005881085.1 Chloroflexota bacterium
TCGAGTGAGCGTGCGAACCCGTCCGGGCCTTCGATGGGGAAGGGACGTAAGGGGCCGGAGGTTCCGCATGCGCGATCCGGCACGGTTCGGCGTACTTGCACTCATTGTCACGATCATCGCCCTCGCGGTCAGCACCACACCGGGCGACGCAACCACGTTCGCGGCAAGAACACTCGACGGCAGGAACAACAATCTGGCCCATCCCGCTTGGGGCCGGGCGGGAACTCTCTACCTTCGCGTCGCGCCGACCAACTACGCCGACGGTATCTCGAGCATGGCGACCGGTCCGTCGATGCGATATGTGAGCAACCGCGTCTTCAACGATGCGGGTCAGAACATCTTCTCGAAAGACGGCATCACCCAGTGGGGCTGGGTCTGGGGACAGTTCCTCGATCACGATTTCGGTCTTCGCGACGAACGACCGGCTGAGAACGCTCCGATCGGCTTTCGCGCGCACGCCTGCCGCTCCCGGAACGGGCGTCAACACACCCCGGCAGCAGGTCAACACCCTGAGCAGCTTCATCGATGCGTCGAACGTTTACGGCGTCGACCCCCAACGTCTCGAGTGGCTTCGCGTCGGACCGGTCGACGGCGATATGTCGAACAACGGCGCGCGCCTCATGCTGACGGCCGACGACTTTCTCCCCAGCGTGGATGCCCGCGGCGATCCCTCGACCGCGCCGGCGATGGACCTGATGGGCCCGCTCGTCGGAACACCGAACCGTGCCGTGGTCGCGGGAGACGTTCGCGCGAACGAGAACATCGCCCTCACAGCGCTGCACACGCTTTTCGCGCGCGAGCACAACCGTATCGTCGCGTCCCTGCCCTCATCTCTATCCGCCGAGGAGCGTTTCCAGATCGCGCGCCGTGTGGTCGGCGCGGAGATCCAATACATCACCTACACGCAGTTCCTGCCCGCGCTCGGGGTCCGGCTCGACCCCTATCACGGGTACGACTCCGCAGTGAATCCCGGACTCTCGAACGAGTTCGCGGTCGTGGGCTATCGGGCGCACAGCATGATCCACGGCGAGTTCGACACGACCGTTCCCGCCGGCACCTACAGCGACGCGCAGCTCGCCGCCTTTGCGGCACAGCAGGTCGTTGTGGAGCCCGACGGCGACCAGGTCAGGCTCGAGATCCCCCTCGCTGCCGCCTTCGGCACGCCTGATCTCCTCAAGGATCTCGGCCTTGGGCCGGTCTTCCAAAGCCTTTCCCAGCGGCAGTACGAGAACGACGAGCAGATCGACAACGCGCTTCGCAGCGTGCTCTTCCAGATCCCCAAGCCGGGTATCGCCGATCCAACGGTCTGCGGCGTGCCCGCCGTCAACCCCGACTGTTTCAGCGGCGTGAGCGACCTCGGCGCAATCGACATCGCCCGTGGCCGCGATCACGGTATGCCGACGTACAACGATCTGCGGCGGGCCTATGGCCTTGCGCCAAAAACGTCCTTCGTCGATGTCACCGGAGAGGCCACGCAGCGCTTCCCCGTCGATCCGCTGATCAACCCACGCGACCCGATCAACGATCCGAACATCCTCGACTTCGTCGAGCTACGAGACGCGGACGGGAACCTTGTCGCTCCAGGCAGCGATGCAGCTGAGGAGGAAGTGGTCCTCGGGGTACGGCGCACCACGGTCGCTGCGCGCCTCAAGGCGGTCTACGGGACCGTCGATCGGCTCGACGCATTTGTTGGAATGGTGTCCGAGCGGCACGTGAAACACACCGAGTTCGGAGAGCTTCAACTCGCGATCTGGGCAAAGCAATTCAGCGCCCTGCGCGACGGCGACCGCTTCTTCTACCGGAACGACCCAGTTCTTCGTTTCATCGATCATGAGTTCGGCATCGACTACCGGCTCACTCTCGCGGAGATCGTGAAACTCAACACCGGCGTCACGCTTCAGCGCGACGTCTTCAAGTTCGCGGGCTAGACGAAGATCGCTCGGGAGGGGGCGAGTCGCTTCGCCCCCTCCCCTTACTCCAGACGTATCCGCGTCGTGGGCACGTCCAGGATCACAAGCTGCGTTCCGGTGATGGATGGATTGACCTCGAAGATGAGCGCGACGACGACGGATCGACCGACCGGGAAATCGTTCGGCCACATGTACGAGGAGTCCGGATTCACCGCGCTTGAGTAGACGCCGCTCGTCGTGGGCTGTGCGGCGTACTGCTCACCGCTCGCCGCGGTGAGTGTGAAGTTGCTCGGCGAAAGCTGCGCTCCCGCGCGGCCGCGGTTTGTCGCGGCGATCTGCACGACCATGTAGGTCCCGCGTGCCTGGGAGGCGCCGATCCGCGCCAGGCGACGCACGCTGCCGACGTTGTACGTCCACTCGGGCGACGAGACCGCGGTACCAACCGCCACCGTGTCCGCCGTCGGACCGCCCCCGTTCAAGATCGAGCGGATCGACGGAACGCTGAACACGACGATGAGAACGACGAGCGCGCCGATGATGAAGTAGCGCAGTCGCCATGCCGCACCGCCCCATTCGCGCTGCTCAGACTCCGCGACCATGTAGCCGGATCTCGTTGTCGACGGTTCGGTTCCGATGCGGTCGCGAAGCGTGAGCCCGGGATCCTCGGGTGGCCGCGGCGGTGGCGGCGGCTCGACGACGCGCGTCGCGACCGGCGCTGCCGCTGGACGGCTGGGCGCGGCCGCAGGACGGCTCGGTTGGGGCGTGGCTCCTCTGCGAAATGGCGTGATCTCGGGGTGGTACGTGGTCGATCGGGTCCGGAACGCAATGTCCGGCCGGATCAGGCCGACGAATGCGCTTCCGCCAACTCCGGTGAGCTCCCAGAGGTTTTGATCGGTCCCCGTTCGAGTCGCGAGCGGATCGCCATCGGCTTCGACGCCGCGCCGGCCGACGACGACGACGGCGTACGGACCGAGCTCGGGAATGGGGTCGTGCTCATCGGCTTCTCCGAAGGAAACAAAGCGGAGGTACACGCCCTCTGGTGCAGCGATGCGAAGATCGGGACGCTTCACCCCGCCAGGGTCTTGGCCGGTCGCGCGTCGAAGTTCCTGCTCGGCCTCGATCCAGCGCAGGCCACCGCCGAAGTGGTCGGCATCCTGACCATCCTTGCGATCGGCCATGAGCGATCGATCTCGGATCACGACATGCTCGAGCGGCCCCACCGGCGGAAGCTCTCCGTCCATTGGCTCGCCCTCGGTGAAGAACGTCACATAGAGACCGGGTTCCACGCCGAGAAAGCCTAGGGCGACTCCGAGTATCTAGTCCATGACCGCGTCGGCTTCGATCTCAACCTTCCACCGGGGATCGAGCATTCCGACGATCACCACCATCGTGGAGGCCGGTCGGATCTCGCCGAACACGGCGCCGTGCGCGCGGCTGACCGCATCCGCGTAGCCGGCATCGGTCAGGAACATCCTCGTGCGGACCACCTGTTTGGGTGATGCGCCCGCTTCCGCGAGGGCTTCGAGGATGATCTCGAGGCAGCGACGGGCCTGGATCTCAGGGTCGGGGTCGCACGAGCCGTCGGGCCAGATCGGCGCAGTTCCGGAAACGTAGACGTTGCGGCCAACGCGAAGCGCCCGACTGAAGCCGATCGACGGCTCGTATTTGGACCCGGACGAGATCCGCTGGCGATCGGTCACCGGCATGAGAATAGAGTGGGGGAAGAGTGCCGAACGACGCTTTTATCGATGAGCTCTGGCGCACCGCGCGCGAGCTATTCATGCCGGATCACCCCTGGTTCAAGGGAATCGTCGAGCATCGTTGGACGCGCGAGCAGATCGTCGTTGGTGAGATCCAGCACTACCTTCGTGTCCGCACGAATCCGATCTTCTTCGGCTACATCGTCACGAACGTCGCGAGCGAGCGGAACTACGCGCTCATGGACATCGTGATGGAGAACTTCATGGAGGAGCTCGGCGGAGAGAAGACGCACGTCGACATCATGTTGCAGATGCTCGACGAGGCGGGTATTTCGCGCGAGGAGGCCGACAGAGCCGATCCCGCGCCGGGCACGCTCGCCGCGATCGAGATGATCCGGTCGGGCTGCCAGAACCGCTCCGCGCTCGAGGGCATCTCGCTCCTTTCGTTCGTCGAGGCGATGCACGGCGGCCCCGACGGTGCCGCCGCGCGTGTGTTCAAGGAGCTCACCGGACACTACGGTTTCTCCCGCCGTGCGGCGGCGACCTACGAGCTCCACGCGGAGCAGGACACCGGACACGGCGATCGGCAGATCGAGGCGATCCGCCGCTACGCGACCGATGACGAGACACGCGAGAAGTGCCGCCGGGCGGTGCGCCTCGGCCTCGAGGCGTTCAACTTCGAGTGGGACGGGCACGTGCAGGCGATGACCGGGGAGCGCAACTCGTATTGGAACGGTAAGACCGGCAAGCTCGAGCTACGCCATCCAGAGGTGCGCTTACCCGCGAAGGTCTAGCCGGAACTTCGCGTGGCCGCTTGTTGTAGTGGGTAAGCATGACCAAGCGACTCGTAGTCGTTCTGTCCCTGGTCTTGGTGGGCGCTTCCTGCGTTCCGGCCGAGACGTCTGCCTACCGGCGCACGCCTGGACCGACGAGCGGCGCCGCAGCCGGATCCGTCGCGCCCGGCGGCATCCAGAGGGAGCCCACCGACCTCCCAATTCTTCCCGGCGAGGACGCGGTCGTATCGGCGTTCGCGCGCGCCGGTATGCCGGTGCGAATGATCGGCGCTTCAAAGTTCGAGGGCACGCTGGGCTCGGTGCGACCGGCGCGCGTCTTCACCGCCGCGACGACCTGGGGAGCAGGAGGCGCCGACGTTTTGTTCCTCGATGAGCCGATCGGCGATGTCCGCGTGTGCACCACGCCGAGCACGATCCCGCGGTGGACGATCAACACGATCTTCGTCAGCGGCCGGCAGGTCGACCGATCCGAAGGTGGCCAACTCGTGTTTTTCTCGGTCGGACAGGGCTATTTCGTGCAAGCCTGGGACGAGAAGACGAGCGACGCGCTCCGACAGGGTCTCGGACTGGACGCGCCGCCCTGCTGACTACAGCGGCCAGTCTCTCGGGAGCGCGGCGCGCAACTTCTTGTACTCGGGATCGTCCGCATACTTTTTCTTGAAGGTCTTCACTCGTTTGAGAAGATCATCTTCATCCACTTCGAGCACGTTGGAGACCATACCCGTGGTCTCTTCGAAGCCGAGGCTTCAGTTGCCGCGTCAGCCTCGCATGCGCTCCATGATCGTGCGCTCTTCCTTGTCCACAGCGAAAAGCCTAGACCCGAGAATCCGCGACCTTCTGGATTGTGACGACGACCGACTGACCGGCGAGCGGCTCGCCTTTCGGACCAGCGGTGACGCGCACGCGCGCGAGCAGTCGCCACGTCTGGCCCTCGCGAAACAGCAAGATCAGGAACGGGTTCTCGACGATGGTCCCAGGCGATTCGCTGAAGCGCACCGGCAGGTCAACAAGAGTCGCAGCGCCCGGAGCGAGATCCCGGTCGACCGGCGTATCAGGAACGGGTTCTCGACGATGGTCCCAGGCGATTCGCTGAAGCGCACCGGCAGGTCAACAAGAGTCGCAGCGCCCGGAGCGAGATCTCGGTCGACCGGCGTTCGGGGTGTTCGAAACTGCGAATGAGGGTGGTGGGCGCTCAATAGGCGGATCGGTCGATCGCCGTCATTCGCGAGCCGCCACCGCACGATCCAGCTCCCGGGCGTTCCTTCAGTCGTGAACGGCTCGACGAGGACGCGGCGGCTGCCGCTAATAGCCGACAGAAGGGGCGGGCGAGCCCTGGCCGCCACCGCCGTTACCGCAGGCGGCTCCGCCGACGGCGGCGACGATCACGATGACCAGAAATGCGACGACCATCTTTCGCATCAGACGACCTCCTTGATCTTCATACGAACTGCGGCATCACGTCCAAGGCGAACGCCTCGAGGGCATCCCAGTCGTACGGCCCCTCGCGAAGCGCGATGTTCACGCGATACGCGCCCGCGCTCGCGTAGGACGCCACCACGTCCGTCGCCTCGCGCGATGTGCCGCGCAGGAATCCGGTCATCCCGCGTGGGTCTTTCGACCAGTGCCTCTGATAGAGCTCCTCGTGGCGCTTCGCCCCAGCTTCGTCGGCGCCCATGTAGAAACCGACGTTGATCGTGCGCGCGATCGATTTGGGATCGCGGCCGACTTTTGTGCACCACGCGTCGAGCACCTCGCTCTTGCGCTTCCATTCGGCCGGCGGCAGATACGGCGCGTTCCAGCCGTCGGCGAATCGCGCCGCCGTTCGGAGAGTCCGCTTTTCTCCAGCGCCTCCGATCCAGACCGGCAAACGTTTCTGGAGCGGCTTCGGATTGTTGGGGGCGTCCACGAACCTGTAGTGCGCGCCGCTGAAATCGGCGCGGCGCCGATCGAACAGGAGACGCAGAGCCTCGGCGTACTCCTCGAGCTGGTCCTCGCGCTCGGCGATGGATGGGAAAGGTATCCCGTACGACGCGAACTCGACCTCATCCCATCCCGCCCCGAGACCGCAGTCGGCGCGGCCGCCGGAGAGGTGATCGATGGTGCTGAGCGCCTTCGCGAGCACGCCCGGGTGCCGGTAGCCGACGCAGAAGACGAGGCATCCAACGCGGACCTTCGTCGTCTCCACCGCCGCGGCGGATAGCGTGGCGATCGATTCGAAGCAGTCGACGTCGCCACCCTGCGGCGGCGTCTCCTGGAAGTGATCCGAGACCGAGAACCAGTCGAACCCGCGCTCGTCGGCGAAACGCCAGAGCCGTCGCATCTGAGCGAGCGGACCGCCGAGGTGACCGATGTGTATCCCGAACCTAGTACCCGTAATCGGAGTATGGGTCGCCGGACGGCTTGGGCGAGGTTGCCGGCTTGTTCGTCCCGAGGGCCGGGTTCGCCGTCGGCGGAGTCGATCCGCCGCCCGCGCTGCCGCAGGCCACAAGCGCGAGACCCCCGAGCAGAGACGCGAGGAAGAGCGCGCGAACCATCGTCATGTTTTGAAGACCTCCTGCTAACGTGAGTACGGGCGGGAGGCCGCGACGGATATGGGTAGTTTTGGCGTCTTCTTTGTCATCTTCGTACTTCTCGTCCTGGCGCTCGCGGGCCTTGGCTTCGCGCTCGTGGCGGCCCGCGCCGCGAGCCGGCCGCGGCCGGCGCTTCCGGCGAACTGCGGCGACTGCGTCTTCATGATCCCGCGCGCGAAGGTATACAAGCGCGAGACCCTCGAGGATCTCGACGGGGTCGTCCACTATCTCTGCCAGCAGCGGTGGATCGAGATCACCCCGTACTCACCGCGATGTGAGCTCGGGAAGAGCAAGACCCGAACGACGACCCTTCCGACCTGAAGTTGGCCTTCCGGGCGTGACCAGCTTCGCGGAGTTCGATTCGTATGTGCAAGCATCGTCGCGGCCGTTTTCGCGGCCCTCTTCGTCCGGATATTTGTTCGCGAAGAGCCCATTGACCTCGAGATCGCACCCGCGGTCTGAATGAGGGCCGCATCGTTGCCCAACTGTTACGGCAAATAGCCGTTTGAACGCCTGCTCGGCATGGCACCTGCCCGTACATGTGTCACTCGGAAAAGGAGCAGGCCATGGCACGGAAAGCTGGCGGCGGCATGACCGTCGCCGAAGCGGGACGAATGGGTGGCCGACTGGTCAGCGAGAAGTACGGTCCGGAGTTCTACGAGAAGATCGGAAAGAAGGGCGGATCCAGCACCGCTAACAAGTACGGGCCCGAGTTCTTCGGCCGCATCGGCAAGAAGGGTGGCCGAGCGGTCACGGCGAAGTACGGAGCCGGACACTTCGAGCGCATCGGTCGGAAGGGCGGCCAGAAGGTCGCCGACCTCATCGAACGCGCCAAGTCACTCGAGTCAGCCGAGGAAGAGAAACAGACAGCAGAAGCGACGCCCGCCGAATAGCTCGGGCGCGGCGTCGACGGCGTACCTTGGTCCCTTGATGGACCGGAGGGAGCTGGGAGCGGGAACGCGCGTCGTGCGTGCTGCCCGCTCGCTCCCTCCGGGCCAAGGCCAGCCCGTCGTTCCCCCTCTCGTGCAGAGCGTTGCGTTTGACTATGGCTCCGCCGCCGAGCAGGACGCGGTCTTTGCCGGTGAGCGACCCGGTTACGTCTATGGGCGCTATGGCACGCCGACCACCGCCGCACTGGAGTCCGCGATGGCCGAGCTCGATGGCGTAGAAGCGGCGACCTGCTTCGTCACCGGTATGGCGGCGATCGCGGCGGCCGTGGATGCGTGCGCGATCGCGCGCGGCGGACGCGTCGTCGCTCAGGAAGACTGCTACGGGCAGACGCGGGCGCTCTTTGAGAGATGGACGCGCGAGCGCTCGGCGGACGTCGTCTTCCTCGACACGACCGATCACAAAGCCGTCGAGGCCGCGCTCCGAACGAAGCCGACCACGCTCCTCTACGCGGAGGCGATCGCCAATCCCTTGCTCAGGGTGAACGACGTGGCCGCGCTCGCTCGGCTCGCCCACGAGAACGGTGCCAGCCTCGCCGTGGACGCGACCTTCGCGACGCCTGTTCTCTTCCGACCCGCGGCGCTCGGGGCGACGATGGTCATTCATTCGCTCACCAAGTACGTGAACGGCCACGGCGACGTCATGGGCGGCTCGGTCGGCGGCTCGACAGAGCTGGGCCGTGCGATGCGCGACCGCACCATCCTGGATGGCGCGTACCTGCCGCCGCACGAGGCCTGGCTCGCGATCCGAGGAATGCGCACGCTCGCTCTCCGCGTGCGGCGCCAGTGCGAGAGCGCGCTCGTCGTGGCGCGGCACCTCGCGAAGCACCCGAAGGTCGCGCGCGTTCGCTATCCGGGTCTCGAGGACCACCCGCAGCACGAGGTCGCGACGCGCCAGTTCGGCGGACTGTACGGAGGCGTCGTGTCGTTCGTCCTTCGCGACGACACCAAGCCAGCCGCCTTCCGGTTCCTCGACGCTCTCGAGCTCGCGGCGTCCGCGACGACGATCGGCGACCTCTTCACCGAAGTGCTCTATCCGCCTATCTCGTCCCACCGGCGCCTCCCCGCGGAAGAGCGCAAGCGCCTCGGCATCACCGACGGCTTCCTGCGCATCTCCGTGGGCATCGAGGACTCGCACGACATCCTTGTGGATATCGACCGCGCCCTTGACCGCGTCTAAGCCACTACCCCGCGCCGTCGTCTTCAACTGCCACATCACCGGCCTCGCGGTCGCCCGCTCACTGGCCGCGCACGGGGTCGAGGTCATCGCGCTCGATCCCGATCCGCGCGGCCTTGGCCAGGCGTCGCGCGCGGTGACGCAGCGGCACAAGTGCCCCAACCCGCTCGAAGACGAGCGCGGTTTCGTCCAATACCTGCTGGATAACGCGAAGCGGTTCGGCGAGGGCGCCGTCCTCTTTCCGACGAACGACGAATGGGTCATGGCCGTCGCCCGATACCGCTCGCAACTCGAATCGTGCTACCGGATCCCATTCAGCGAGCTCGGCGTGATCGACGCAGTGCTCGACAAGCGCCGCCTCTATGCCGACGCGCACCATCTCGGCATCCCGATCCCAAAGACGTACACGCTGAACGATCCGAAGGCGACGGCGAAAGACATCCGCTACCCGGCGATCGTCAAGCCCGCCGAACAGAGGCGCTTCTATGACCGGTTCGGCGTGAAGGTGTTCCGGGCCGAGAACGCGACAGCGCTTGTGCGGTTCGCGCGCGAGGCCGCGGATCTCGCGTGCGTCGCGCAGGAGATCGTCGACGTGCCGGCCGGCGGCTTCTACTCGTTCTGCTCGTACGTCGCGCCCGACGGCGAGGTCCGCGGGGCATTCGTCGGGCGGAAGCTCGAGCAATATCCAGAGGGCTTCGGCACCGGATGCCTCGTCATCGGAGAGCAGGTTTCAGAGATCGTCGAGCGCGGAAGCGCGATTCTGAAAGCGTTCGGCTATCACGGCATCAGCGAGGTCGAGTTCATCTGGGACCCCGCGCGCAAGGAGCACCTGCTCCTCGACGTGAACCCACGGGTCTGGAAATGGGTCGGGTTGCCGATCGCGAGCGGCGTGGATCTTCCGTGGCTCGCGTACAGCGAG
>VBGU01000359.1 GCA_005881085.1 Chloroflexota bacterium
CGATGAGCGCGCGCGTCGCCTCGCGCCCGACCCCCTCGGCGTAGCCGAGCTTCGTCTTCATCAGCTCCTTCGGATCGCGCGTGATCTCGGCAAGAGTTAGCGCCTCGACGCCCGACTCGGAGAGGTCGTACGTGACCTTGTGCTCCCACTGGGACTGCATGCGCTCCATGTCGAAGCGGGGGAACTTCATCGCGCTACATCATCCGCTGCCGTGGGCGTGTCGGCTATTCCGGCGCGCTACATGGAGAACGGCGCGCACGCCTTGAAGGGTGCGACCGCGAACGAACCGGCGACCAGCACGACGCCGATCCCGATCAGGGCGATCCGCAGAGCGCGCGCCGCCGCTTGGTGCACCGACCCGGCCACGATCGCGGCGACGCCCACGCTTCCGCTGACGAGCGGCCATATGTTGTAGAAGACCGGCGTATCGATGCACTTCGTCGCCGCACTAGAGAGGACGACCGCCGCGAGCGCAGTCGTAACGCCGGCGGCGAGGCCAAAAAGAGCCGCTCGTCCCATAGCTCTCGGCAACGATATCGTCGACTTCCGTGCGTGTAGGTGTCCAGCTCCCCGAGGTCGAGCGCGACGTGCGCTGGCCCGAAGTGTCCGCCATCGCCCGGGCCGCGGAGGAGTCTGGATTCGAGTCGATCTGGGTCGGCGATCACCTCCTCTATCGCGGCGGGGGACGGCCCGAGCGAGGGCCGTGGGACGCGTGGACCCAGCTCGCTGCGCTCGCGGTGATCACGACCCGGGTTCGCCTCGGCCCGCTTGTCGCCGCCACCGCGTTCCACCCGCCGGGAGTGATCGCCCGCATGGCCGCGTCGATCGACGAGATCTCCGGTGGCCGTTTCACGCTCGGGCTCGGCGCGGGATGGAACGAGCCGGAGTTTCGGGCGTTTGGCTACCCGTTCGAGAGGACGGTTTCACGATTCGAGGAATCGTTCGAGATCGTGCGACGCCTCCTCGCCGGCGAGCACGTCACGTTCAAAGGAGAGTTCCACAGCGTCGACGACGCGGTCCTCTTGCCGCCGCCTCACCGGACCGTGCCGATCATGCTCGGCTCAAACGGCGCGCGGATGCTTGGGATCGCACTCCCGCACGTCGAGGCCTGGAACACGTGGTTCAGCTCATACGGGAACACCGTCGAAGGCTTCGCGAACCTCCGCGGGGACATCGACGGCGCGTGCGTCAAGGCCGGTCGCGACCCGGCCGAGCTCACCCACAGCGCGTGCGTCCTTGTGAGAGTCGGCGACGGCGCCGGCGAGCGACCGAACGACATCCCGCCGGTCGCCGCGAAGGACCTCGCTTCGCATCTCCGTCTTTTGAGCGAGGCCGGAGCCGATGAAGCCATCCTCGTCCTCGACCCGATCGACGAGCGCTCCACGCGCCAGGTCGCGGACGCTATCGTTGACCTGAAATAAATAGGCGTTCGAGGCCCCGTCCGTGTGGACGGGGCGTTTCGGCGTTTGGGAGCAAAGTTGGCGAGATTCGCGAGGCTTTTCGGAGGCGGACATCCGCCGCCGCGTGTCGACCGCGTCGTCGTCGGGCTCGGTAATCCCGGCGAGGGTTATGCCGCCACGCGCCACAACGTCGGCTTTCAGGTCGCGTCGCGCCTCGCAAAACGTGCGCGCGCCGAGTTCGCCCTCAAGGCGGCCGACTCGCGTATCGCCGAAGGCTCGATCGACGGCGTGCGCATCGCGATCGCGCGTCCGCAAACGTTCATGAACGATTCCGGCCGCGCCGTCCGCAAGCTGCTCGACCGTTACCGCATTCAACCGTCGGAGCTGCTCGTCGTATTCGACGAGGTCGACCTCCCGCTCGGTAAGATCCGGCTTCGGGAGAAGGGTGGACCCGGCACCCACAACGGGATGCGCTCGATCGTGTCCGCCATCGGAGAAGACTTCCCGCGGCTGCGCGTCGGCGTCGCGCCGGCCGATCCACTTCGCGAGATCGGCGACCTCGTGCAGTACGTGCTCGATCCGTTCGAAGCAGATGAGCGCGCCGCGGCGGAAACGTCGCTCACGCGCGCCGCGGAAGCGGCGGAGGTCGCGCTTCGCGAAGGCATTCAGCCCGCGATGACGAAGTTCAATGGTTGACATTGGAGGGGGCTTTGCCCCCTCCATCACCCCCGTCCGGGGGCCGGGGGGCGGAGCCCCCCGAGGTCTCGGCGGCATCCTCGAGCTCGCCGGCCGAAGCGTCCCGTATCGCGAGCTCGCGTCACGGCTCGAGGATCGGCAGCGCATCGCCGTCACCGACGCCACGGCGGGTGCACGGGCGTTCGCGTGGTCGGCCCTCGTCGCAGAGAATGCGCGCACGGTCGCCGTCGTCGCGCCGAGCG
>VBGU01000360.1 GCA_005881085.1 Chloroflexota bacterium
TTCGACCGCTTGAGCTCACCCGACTCCGCGACCAACTCTGGCGCACCGAGACCTATCTCTACGTCACCCCCGGGCCGGTCCTCATCGAGCGTGCGCTCGAAGGCTTCCCGCCGGAGATTCGCGCCCTGGGCGCGCGCTGTCCTTTCTTTCGATACGACGCGCGAGGCGGCGGTGGGTACTGGCCCGATCGCAACGAGATCTCGCTCGCGGCCGGCGTCGAGACCTACGAGGGCCTGCGGCAGGTCCGGCTCTCCTCATGCCACGAGCTCTTCCACTTCATCTGCTGGAACCACTCGCGATATCGCAGCGACGAGGACCGCGGCTTCGGGCGGCTGCGCAAGGTCGTCGCCGACAGCCGCCCGGTCGTGAAGGACTATCCGCGATACCGCGGCTGGGTCACGGCGTCCTTCTTACGGCAGGGCGACCACGCTAACGTCGTCGAGTATTTCGCCGACATCCCGACGAACTTCCGCGACACGGCCGAGCTGCCGCCCAAGATCGCCGCGCATTTCGCTCCGCTCATCGATGGCTCGCCGTTCTCGGAAGAATTCGATCGCGATCTCGCCGACGAGCCCTACGAGCTCATCGCCTTCCAGCGCTCGCTCGCGCCTTAGATCACGGCGCGCGGTCCTTCAGCGCGTCGAACCAAGCTGGCCATGCGCCATCTCCACCGCTCATGAAACCGAACGCGTCGCCGGTCGAGGCATGCAGGATGTGCACGACCAACCGATCGCGAGGCGGCGGCCCCAGGCTGGCGCCGGACCGCCCCGGGGGACCACCCAGACTCATCGACGCGAAGTCGCCGGCCGCCGCGACCACCCATAGAAGATCGTCCGGATCGACCGTGTAGTTATGCCCAAAGGAAGATCCCTGCTCGAGCTCGTGATTGGTCACGAGCTTCGCGGCGATCCGATCGACGCGGCCGGCGCGTTCGAGGATGTTCCTCACCGCCTCGATCGCCTGAGCGCGCGATATGGCCGCCGTCGACGGGGGCTTCGGCACGAACAGCTCGAACGTGGCGAGCGCATGATCGACGGCCGGACGAAGCTGCCCGGTCGCGGGCCAGACATCGATGGCCACCACGCGATTTGCGAAGTACGGCGAACGGAAGTGCCAGTACAGGTGCGACTGGTCGAACGGCCTCGGCATCCCCGTACCCGCCATGAGCGTGCGCACAGCGGGCTGGCTCGCGACCGTCGTCGCGGTCTGCTCGACGACGCCGCTCGTCCCGCTCAGAGCGCCGCGCTTGCCGAGCTCCTCGAGGGAGAGGCCGTCGTAGTCGGGTAGGAGCGTCACGCGAATCCGCTGCTGGTCGGCGGTCGGCGCGTTGCCGCTGAGGTCGGCGCCTTGCAGCTCGAAGCTCGCGATCTCCGCGCCGCGGAGGTTGCCGGTCTCGGCGATCCACTTCTCGGGGATCTCCATGCTCCAGCCGCCCTCGTCGCTGGCGATGCGGCGGTAGCCGGCCGCGGCGCCCGCGCGAGTCGGGACCGGCGCTGGGGTCGGCGGCAGGCTCGCGAACCACGACGACCCGCTCAAGATATCCGCGCCGAAGTTCACGTCGTCGCGTGTGATCAGGAAGCGTCCGTCACCGTTCGGCTGCGCGCCGCTCGGCAGTGGGTTGGCGCCGACGGTGACGTCCTTCGACGCCGCAAGGTCGCTGAGGTGGACGCGCGCGAGCGTGGTGTCGATCCAGAGCAGGTAGGGCGCGCTGTAGCCGAGGACGCGAACGTCCGATGCCTTCATGGCGACTCCGAGAGCTCGCTCGCTGCCGCGGAAATCGACCGCGAAGAGCTGACCATCGGCGTGGCGCGCGAGCATCTCGTGCGGACCGACCCATACGAGAGGCTGCAAGACCCCCGACGGCACCACTCGGGTCGATCCGCCATCCAGGAAGCGCAGCCCCTCGCCGGTGCTCACGCTGACGCCGATCACCGCGATGCTCAGGTCGGGTGACATCCCAACGACCCCGAACGCCGACTCGTCTGCTGACATCGGATAGGTCGTCTCGTGTCCGGACAGATCGACCGCGACGACCGTTCGTCCATTCGGGTAAAGCACTCGGCCGGTCGCATCCCACTGAATCCGGCCGACGATCGGAGGCATGCCACTCGCGATCACTCGCGGCGGCACGCTACCGGTCCGATCGAAGATGCGGATCTGGCTCGGCTGGGACAGGCCCTCCGCGACCGCGATCCAGCGCCCATCCGGGGACGGCGCGGCCAGGCCGATGTACGCCGCGCTGCCGAGCTGGACGGTCTTGCCGTCCGCGCCGGTCACACTCAACAGCGAACGCTTGGTGGGTTCGGTCACCGCGAGGAGCAACGCGGTCGGCGCCGAGAGCCACATCTGCC
>VBGU01000062.1 GCA_005881085.1 Chloroflexota bacterium
AAAAATGACGACAGACCCATCATCGCTTCGGCGCCGTTTTCACATACCAGTCTTCGACGTTCCAAAAACGCTCGCGCGGATCGGTCAGCGGCGCGATGCGTAGTCCCTGCACCTGCCGGCTCTGCGCGTAGAGGTAGTCGCTGAAGTACAGGAACACGACCGGGACCTCTTTCGAGATCGCCTGGAACGCGGGCGCGTAGAGCTCACGGCGAGCGGCCTCGTCGAACGTCCGGCGCGCGGCCTCGAGGTTCCTATCGATCGGCAGAGTGGAGAAACCCGAGAAGTTGTGTCCCGGGTCGTTCACCTCCGTCGAATGGAAGAACGTGTACGGATCAGGGTCCCCGGACACGGCGATCTCCACGAGAAGCGCGTCAAACGTCCGTTGGCGCGCGACGCTGTCGACGAGCAGGCCGAACGGCATCGATTTCACCGTGACGCTCATCCCGACCGCGTTCAGATCGCGCTGGATCTCCGTCGCGGCCGCCATGCGTGCCGGCTCGTCAGACGTCGAGATCGAGAAGGCGAGCTTCTGCCCACCCTTGTCGCGGATGCCGTCCCCGTCGTGGTCCTTCCAGTCGGCTTGATCGAGTAAGGCTTTCGCATCTTCGGTGGAGAACGTGTATTTCGTGACGTCCTTCACGTAGGCCCACGAGCCGGAAGGTACGAACTCGTCGGCCACGGTCCCGCGTCCGTCCGCCGCGAGGCGCAAGACGCCGCCGCGGTCGATGGCGTAAGCGATCGCCTGCCGGACCTGGCGGTCGCGGAAGACGACCCGGTCGGGACGGACGTTCAAGAACAGGGAAACGAAGTTGTCGGTCGGAAGGCTGTACAGGACGGCACCTTTGAGGGACCGCGCGCGCTCGGCGTCCTCGCTGGAGAGCCCGCCGACGCCGTCGATCTCCCCGCGAGAGAGTGCGAGCAACGCCTCGGTCGAATCCGGATAGAAGCGAAGGATGACCTTGTCGAGATAGGGCCTGGCGCGTGCGGGGCGCGTGCGATAGAAGTCGTCGTTTCTCAAAAGAACGATCTGCCGCGCGTCGATCTCGCTCACCCGGAACGGTCCGGTGCCGATCGGACTTGCGTTGAACGGCTGCCGCGAGAGCTCGGCATACGGCACGTTGCCGAGGAGATGGGATGGGAGGAGCGGAACGGTGGTGCTGTCGGCGAATGGCCCGTACACATCGGGCAGCGTGAAGCGGACGGTGCGGGGCGCGATGCGGTCCACCGTGACGCCGCGGAAGGCGTCGCTGTACGGGCCGACGTAGCCGCGGTCCTGGAGCAGCTTGACCGTGAACACGACGTCGTCTGCCGTGACCGGTTGGCCGTCGTGCCACGTGGCGTCCTCGCGGATGTCAAAGGTCCAGATGCGCCCATCGCTCTCGGTGTGAAACGCCGACGCGAGGTCGGGGACGATCGCCCCGGTCTGGTCGTAGCGCGTCAGCCCGCTGAACGCGAGGCGTGAGACGTCCTCATCGACGTCGGTCGCGGCGATGACCGGGTTGAGATATTGCGGAACTCCGGCGACGCCCTCGACGTACGTGCCGCCGTAGGCCGGATCGCCTGCCGCCGGGTTCTGGTCCGCTGCGATCGCCGCGACACTCGCGACGACCATCAGGCCGATGAGAGCGACAACGATGAACTTGTCGCGTCCGGTCACCTAGCCGGTGGTCGCCTGCCGCGCGCCGTAGAGCGAGATGGCGACGAAGACGATGATCAGGACCACCGTGATCCGGAACAGCGTTCGCTCAAGCCCGCGGCGGCTCCGGTAGGCAGTCGATTCCCCACCGAACGTGGACGAAAGTCCCGTGCCGCGCGCCTGCAGCAGGATCGCGCTCGCCACCGCGATGGCGATGACGATCTGGGTGATCTGAAGTGGATCCATCGATTGATGTCAGTGTAAGTGGTCAGCGCCGCGCGTAGATCCAAAGGTCGCCGATGTGGTTCGTCAGCCGGTAACGGTCCAGCACCGACTGCACGAGGACCCCTGCCCACCGCTGGCGCTCGAAGCCGGGAGCTGCATCAAGATGTTCTAGATCGGTTTGGGCGATCACCAAATCGATGCGCCCCTCGCGGACTTGGTTGAGGACGGGGTCCGCATCGATAAGGCCCCGCTCGACGAGACGCGACCACAGGAAGAGATCGTCCACGACCGGCGGGATCCCATTCCTGACGAGCAGGCCCGAATCTTCCACGAGGTAGCGGCCGTCCGCCTGGAACGCGAGAGCGATTGTGCCTCCGCGAAGCTGGTCCGACCACGCACCCGTGGTCGGGACGCGGCCTGGCACCACTCGAAGCGGGTCGAGCACGATGGTCCCGATGACAAGCTGCGCCAACAAGGCGAGCGGGATGAGCGCGCTCGGGCGGAGTCTCGGCCCGATCGCAGCGATCGACAGCGTGGTCGCGGCTGTGAGATCGAGCAGGTAGTTGATCGTCGCCCCCTCACGCCCGCCGAGCACGACTATCGCCAGCGCGCCGACGAGATAGGCGGTCCGGGCTCCGCCGAGGCCGCCGGAAAGAGCGGCAACCCCTATCGAGATGCCGATCACGAAGACGCCGACGATGGCGACCGAAACGGCTTGGTCGACCGACCACGAAAGGGCGTTCCAGCTCACCACGTGGCGCCATACATCGGGGACCGAGTCGAGGTAGACGGTGACCGCTGCCGCGACGACCGCGACGGCCGCACCGAACCCGCAGCGCACGAGCGTCGCCCGATCGGACCACGCGAGCCAGGCCACGAGCGCCCCCGCCGGGAGCAGCGCCGTCGGTTTCGCGAGCGCGGCGAATATCAGCGCGAACCCCGCGATCGGGGCGAGCTCGCGCCGGCGATCCAGCAAGACCACGGCGAGCGCCGTCAACGCGAGCGCGACGAGATCCGGCTTCAACGCCGGTCCCCAGATCATCACCGGCGCGAGCGCGAGCCATCCCGCGGTGAGCGCGGCCGCTGCCAGTCGCCCTGCGGAGCGGGCGCTCACGAACACCATGGCCGCTACGGCGAGCGTCGCCGCGATGCTCGCGGCGCGACCGGTGATGAACGGATCCACGATCGACGCGAGGTGGAAATACAGCGGCGGGTAATTGGCCGCGACGAAGCGAGATGGATCGGGATCGAGGTAGGCGATGCCGTCGCGCGCGAGGCGCGCCGCATTTGCCACCGCCCCTTCGCCGTACATCACAGGAATGCGGCTCGCGAGCGCGGAGAGCCATTGCGCCAACGCGTAAAGCGCGAGCCCCGCGGCGGGAATGAGATAGGCGACCCACGCGACCGTCGCGCGCGCGCGCATCACGTCCCGACCAGCGGATCCAGCAGGCTTCGCCCGGTCATCCGGGCGGGTACCGGAAGGCCGAGCAGACCGAGGAGGGTCGGCGCCACGTCGACGAGCCCGCCGTCATGAAGCGCGAAGCGGCGGGCGTCCTTCGCGACAAAAATGACCGGCACCGGATTCGTGCTGTGCTGCGTGTTCGGCTCGCCGTTCGGAAACGCCATCTCTTCCGCGTTGCCGTGATCGGCGGTCAGGAGCATGCAGCCTCCGGCCATCAAGGTCGCGTCGACGATCTGACCGACGGCGGCGTCGGTCGCCTCCATCGCCACGAGGGTCGCGTTGAAATCGCCGGTGTGACCGACCATGTCCGGATTCGCGAGGTTGACGATCGCGAAGTCATAGGCGCCGCCCCGGATCGCCTTGACGAGGCCCGCGGCGACGCCCGCCGCGCTCATCTCCGGCTTGTGGTCGTAGGTGGCGACTTTCGCCGACGGAACGAGCTCCCGGTCCTCTCCTTCGAACGGCTCCTCGCGGCCGCCGTTGAAAAAATAGGTCACGTGTGCGTACTTCTCGGTCTCGGCGGTGTGGAACTGCTTCATGCCCTTGTCGGCGAGGATCTGGGCCATCGACGTCACCTCCTGCGAGGGGAACGCGACGCGGACATTCGGGAGATCGACCTTGTAGTCGGTCAACGTCAGGAACGTGAGGTTCTTCACGACGCGATCCCTCTTGAATCCGTCGAAGTCGGGCTTCGCGAGGGCCCAGGTCAGCTCCCGCGCCCGGTCGGGTCGAAAGTTGAAGAAGATGACGGCGTCGCCGTCTCGCATCGGGGCGGCCTCGCCGACGATGTGCGGCTCGAGGAGCTCGTCGCGGCACTCGGGGTTGGCGTAGCACGCGCGCAGCGCGTCCTCCGCGGTCGCGACGCGCGGGCCATCGGCATCGACGATCGCTCGGTACGAACGCTCGACGCGATCCCACCTCTTGTCGCGGTCCATCGCGTAGTAGCGGCCGTGCACCGTGGCGATGCGGGCCGGAACGCGCGGTATGAGCTCGAGCGCGCTTCGCGGCGGCATGTCGCGTCCGTCGAGGAACGCGTGCACGACGACGTTCTCGACTTTCTCTCGTCGCGCGAGCTCGGCAAGCGCCGCGAGGTGCTTCATGTCGGCGTGCACGCCGCCGGTGGAGATGAGGCCCATCAGGTGAAGAGTTCCCTTGCCCCGCGCCGCACCGCACGCCGCGCGCAGAGCGGGATTCTCGAAGAACGATCCATTCTCGATGGCGTCGTTGATCCGGACGAGCTCCTGGTACTGCACGTAGCCGGCGCCCATCGTCAGATGCCCGACCTCGCTGTTCCCCATCACGCCGTCGGGAAGGCCCACGTCGCGACCGCTCGCGCGCAGAGTCGCGTGGGGGTACGTCTCGACAAGCGCGCGCAGGCGCGGCGTGTTCGCGCGCGTCACGGCGTTCGATGGCGAGTCCGGCGCGAGACCCCATCCATCGAGCACGCAGAGGACGACCGGGCGATAGAGCGCCTTACGTGCGTCGCTCAAGCGAACGCGCGGACGACGGCCGCGAACTCGTCGGCGTCGAGAGACGCTCCGCCCACGAGAGCGCCGTCTATGCCTTCAGCCCCCGCGAACTCGCCGACCGAGCGCGCACTCACGCTCCCGCCGTACAAAACAGGGATGGCCTCGGAGTCGAGGCCGGACTGTTTGAGCGCCGCGCGGATCGCGCGTACCACCGTCGTCGCCCACACGCCGGTGGCCGGGTTTCCTGTGCCGATCGCCCAGACCGGCTCGTACGCGATCACCAGGCGTTCGAGCCCGCGCCGGGGCGCCTCTTTCAAGTCCGCCATGATCTGGCGCACGACGACAATGCTCGCGTTGCCGGCCGCGTGTTCCGCCGCGCTCTCACCAACGCACAGGACCGGACGCAAGCCGGCTGTGACCGCACGGGCGAGCTTCTTCGCGACGCGCTCGTCAGTGTCGCCAATGTCGCGCCGGACTTCCGAATGTCCGACGATCGTTCCCACCGCCAGCCCGCGGACCATCGAGACGGCGACCTGTCCCGTGAACGCTCCCCGCTCCTCCCAGTGCACATCCTGCGCGTAGACGTCGACATTCGCGTCGCGGAGCGCATCCGCGACCGCAGGCAGGGCGACCGCGGCGGGCGCAACTCCAACGGACACACCGCCCGCGTCGCGCTTGGCGACGTCGCGTGCGAGCTCGACCGCGTCGGCGATCGTCGGCGGATTCATCTTCCAGTTGCCGATCACGATCCGTTCGCGCATCAGCTGCGCACCTCCGGCCGATCGATATCGCGGTGCTCGACCTCGATCCCACCCGGCCAGAACTCGCGGGTTGCGCGCGCGACCTCGTCGGCGATGACGACGGATCGATGGCGCCCGCCGGTGCAGCCAAACGCGACGCCGAGCCGCGCCTTCTTCTCGCTCTCGTAGCGCGGGAGCGCGAAGCGCAGGAACGGCATGACGTGCCCGAGGAATTCCTTCGTCGCGGGGTGGCCGAGGACGTAGTCGCGGACCGCCTTGTCGCGCCCGCCCAGGTCCCGCAGCTCAGGGATGTAGAAAGGGTTCTCCATGAAGCGCACGTCGATGACGAGATCGGCCGCGGGTGGCAGCCCGTACTTGTACCCGAAGCTCTCGACATGGACGAGCATCCCGGTCTTCCCCGACCCGTAGAGCGAGTGGAGCGTGTCGCGAAGGTCCTTGACCGAAAGGTGCGTCGTGTCGATGACCTTGTCCGCGCGCGCGCGCACGTCGACGAGCATCCGGCGTTCCTCGTCGATCGACGGCTGGACGCCGCCGGGTGCGTCGACCGGATGGCGGTGGCGCGTCTCGCTGTAACGGCGAAGAAGCACGTCGTCGGATGCGTCGAAGAACAGCACGTGCGCGGGCGTACCCGCTTTGTCGAGCGCCTCGAGGTCCTTCTTCGCGTCGGCGAAGAGCGAACCGCTCCGCGCGTCGATCACGAACGCCACCTTCTGTTTCCCACCCTTGCGCGAGACGTCGATCGCCGATGCCATAAGGGCGGGCGGGAGGTTGTCGAGGGTGTAGTAGCCGAGGTCCTCGAGGACCTTCGCCGCTTGCGACTTGCCCGAGCCGGAGAGCCCTGTGACGACGACGAAGTCCGGCTGACCCGTGGAGGTCAGTCGGGCAGGATCCATGACAGGACGAGGCCGACGATCGCGATGACGATCGCGCCGAGGAACGCGGGGACGATTCCGTTCACCTGGAATCCAAGCGCCGATACCAGAGAGACGAGGTAGAGCATCAGGGCGCCGATGACGAAGTGGAAGAGACCGAGGGTGAGGCACGTGATCGGCGCCGAGATGAGCTCGATGATCGGCCGGATAAATGCGTTCACGACGCCGAGGACGAGGCCGGTCAGCAGGAGCGAGATGTATTTGTCGGCGTCGCCGTAGCCGTATGACGTATTCCCGTAGGTGATCCCCGGAACGAAGAACGCCGCGATCGCGATCGCGGCCGCGTTGATGAGCGCGCGCCAGACGATCTTCATCGGCGACAGCCTACTGCGAAGCAGCAGACCGCAGCGGCGCCAGCCGCGAGGACTATCAATATTGGGCGAGCATCCCACGGCGGCGCATGGTCAGCTCGGCGCGCGCGAAGGCCCAGCGCCCGAGCGGATAGGTCAACCCGGTAAGAATCACCAACACCAAGTACTCGAGACCGGTGTCGAACAGTGGTCGCGAGCCGAGCGCCTGCGACCGCAAGATGTCGATCGCATACGTCGTCGGCAGCGCGAAAGCGATCGGCTGCAGGACGCCAGGTAGGAGCGTCACCGGGAACGCTGTCCCCGACATGGTGCCGACGACGAACTGCATCGTGTCCACGAAGAAGTTCGCCTCGCGGATGATCAGGACGACCGCCGCAAGCAGATAGGCGATTCCCACCATGGCAAGGATCGCGAGGCCGACTGCCGGCAGCGCGATGAGCATTTCGGGCCGAAGTCGGAGACCGAGGAACCAGATGCCGAACGCGAACAGCACGGTCTGGGAGAGCACGAACCAGAACATGCCGCCGAGCGCACGTCCGATGATGAAGGTCTCGTGGCGCGTCGGGGTCAGCCACGATGGCTCCAGAGTGCCCATGTCCATCTCACTCCGGAGGGAAAAGGCGATCCCCCAGAACGCGATCGCGATGAGGCCGCCCACGAGGCCTCCGAGGAAGATGAATCCCGGCAGGTCCTCGGTGCCAAGCGTTGCCGAGAGTCCCGGTTGGCGCCCGTTCACGGCGAAAGCCGCGCCGAACAAGAACGCGGGAATGACGAATTGGTAGAGCGGCGTGAAGACGGTGCCGGCGACGGCGATGCGGTAGCGCGAAAAGCTCCGGATGTCCTTGCGCGCGACCGCGAGAGCGGCCCGTATGTCGCCCATCTAGAACCGGCTGAGCATGCCCGAACGTCGCGCGCTCGTTTCGAGGAAACGGAAGACGGCGATCGCGAGCAGGGCCGTGAGCATCGCGATGGTCAGCACGATCGCGACGTGCGGGGCCACCTCGGCGAGACCCGCGCCCTGGAGCAGAACGCGCCGCAGGTCCTCGACGATGTACGTCGGCGGCATGAGCCAGGCCCACACCTGCGCCCACCCAGGCAGCATCGCGACCGGGAACGTGATGCCGCAGGCAAGAACGAACATTCCCCGGATCAGCTGGACGATCGGGGCGACTTCTCCGAAGCGCAGCACGGTCGCGGCGAACAGAGTGCCGATCGCGTAGAGAGCCGGAACACCCAAAATGACAACGACCGCGGCTTGCAGCACGGCGCCCAGCGGGGGCACCACACCGAAGAGCACCCAGAGGGCGACCCCCATCACGACGAACGTCGCGGCCATCGGGATAAGCGTCGCGACGCCTGGCCCGAAGAGAGGCACAAGCCGAGATGCCGGCGTGACGAAGACCGCCTCGAGCGACCCGCGCACCTGCTCCTGTCGCAACGCGGTCCCCGAGCCCCAGAGCAGGCTGGAGAGCCACATGTACATCGCGTAGCCGACGAAGACGAAACCGGCGACGTTCGTGCTGCCGGCCCGTTCGGCGAACGCGGCGAGCGCCTGCGGGTCGTTTCCCGAATAGGCGTGACCCATGAGCACCCACGATGCCGGCAGCAGGACCGGCCAGAACAGAAGCCCGAGGAAGAGCGTCGGGTAGCGTCGCTGCTGACGCAGTTCCTTCCGAGCCGCCGCGAAGAACGCCCGGATGTCCGCGGCCAAGAGGCTCATTCGCGCAGCGCGCGGCCGGTGACCGCGAGAAACACGTCCTCGAGAGTCACGGGAACTACTTCGACATGGCGGATCGTGGCACCGGTCGATCGCGCGGCATCGAACGCCGCAGGAACGAAATCTCGCGCGGAGGCGCAGTGCGCGGTGACCGCCAGCGTTCCGTTCGAACGCTCGCTCCGCGCGACCGTTGCGCTCCGCGCGAGGCGGTCGATCACCGGTCGCTCGTCGCCGTCCAGGGCGATCTCGAGATGCACGACCTCCTCCGCGCGGATCGTCCGCTTCAAAGCCGCGGGGGTGTCCAGGGCGACGATGCGACCGTGGTCGATGATCGCGACGCGGTCGCAGAGCTGGTCTGCCTCCTCCATGTAATGCGTCGTGAGCAAGACCGTCCGGCCTTGTGCCTTGAGCTCGCGGACCCTGTCGCGCAGGTCGCGCGAAGCCTGGGGGTCGAGCCCGACTGTCGGCTCGTCGAGTACCACGAGCGGAGGATTGGGCAGGAGCGCCCGCGCCAGCGCGAGACGCTGCCGCATGCCGGTGGAGTACCGCTCCACGTAATCGTCGGCGCGGTCGGCGAGCTTCACGGCGGCCAGTACGTTCGCGATGCGCGCCTTCGTCTCACCCGGCGGCACGTGGTACAGCGCCGCGAAGTATTCGAGGTTCTCGCGGCCGGTGAGCTTCCAGTAGAGGCTCCGTTCTCCGGAGAGCATCGCGCCGAGCCGTGCGCGCACTTCGCGCGGCCGCGTGAGGGGATCGATGCCGAGGACGCGGATCGTGCCGCTCGTCGGGATGAGGAGCGTGGCGAGCATCTTCATCGTCGTCGTCTTGCCCGCGCCGTTCGGCCCGAGGAGGCCGAAGATCTCACCAGGCTCTACGACGAGATCGATCCCATCCACGGCACGGAAGCGATCGCGCTTGTCGGGCTCGCGGCGGATCCGCTGCCAGATCGTCCGTCTGCCGCGCTCGAAGACCTTGACGAGGTCCTTCGTCTCAACGGCAGCGACGGTCACTCCACGAAGATCTCTACCCGGTCCTCATCGTCGGCGATATCGACGATCTTTCCGGGAAAGTCGACGGTGCGGAGCAGCTCGTCGAGGTCGATGCCGAATTTCCCAAGATGCCCGCGTACCAGACCGCTCGACGCCAGCTTCATCTTCCCGACCCTCGCGATGGCGAGCGGGATGGCGACGTTGACCTTCTGCTCGCCGTCCTCAGTGACGCGGATGCGCAGGATCCGTCCCCTTCCGCCCGAGCCCGGGGGTGCCGTCGGCGGGGACGGAGGCGTGGGCGGGAACGGCGCAAAGGGAGGGCGCGGCGGGCGCGTGGTTCCTTCTTCGACGTCGCCGAGTGCGCGAAGCAGGCGGTAGGCCTGCTCGACATCGATCTTCCCCTCCGCGAGCAGCTGGAGGACCTGCTTGCCTTCTTCGCTCGGCACCTAGAAGTCCCTTCGCGTCTCGTCGAGCTTTGCTGCCACCTCGTCCACGCTCACTTCGCCTCGCGCAAGACGCTCG
>VBGU01000063.1 GCA_005881085.1 Chloroflexota bacterium
CTCGCGGCAGATGTTCGGCTATCCCGCGCTCTTCTTGAAGGGGAACATGTTCGCGGGCACGTACCAGGACAAGATCGTCGTGCGTTTCGGCGACGATCGCACGATCGCTGGAGCGAAAACCGCGAGGAACTTCGAGCCGATGCCGGGGCGCGCGATGAAGGAATACCTCGTCGTCCCCGACGCCGTGATCAAGAGTCCGGCGAAGCTCCGCACCTGGATCGAGCACGCGCACGCTCATGCGAAGATGCTACCCGCGAAGAAGGCGCGTTAGCGGACCGGCATTCTCCGCGCCGCAAGCGAGATCGACTCCTGCGCCTCGGGCTCCGGCTTTTCGGTCGCGCCAATGATGATGCCGAGCGCCAGCGCGAGGATCGCGCCGGTGACCGCCGAGAGCAGCAGCACACCGTTCGTTGGCCGATCCGGCGCGTTGTCGAGCATCGAGAGAGTCACCGCCATCATGTAGAGGATCCCTCCGCCCGCGACCACCCCGGCGCCAGCCGCCATCACGTACAGCGCGAACCAGCGCTTCGGCCGCCGCAGGAGCGTGTCGAAGAAGGTCCGGAGAAGACGCGTGACCGTCCACACCGTCAGCGCCGCGATCGTCCATGCGAGGACGGTCGCGATCCACGTCTCGAGGGTCGCGGTCGCGAGCCGCGAGACGAGACCGGACATCTGCGACCAGAGCACCGATGGATCGAGCTGCGTGCCGAGCTGGCCGAAACGGTCGCTCGGGTTCTGCAGCATGGTCAGGAGTGCCGACTTCACCTCCGCCGCGCGCACGGGGTTGAAGAGCGATTCCTGCCTGAGCGAAAGGCCGGTCTGCGCGTAGGCGCCGAGCGACTGAATGCCCATCGCGACCGCGACGATCATCGTCAACGCCGCACTCGCGGCCACCGTCAAAACACCGGTGAGCCCGAAGGCCGACGCGCTCGTCAGGATCATCGCGGGGGCGAGTCCGAGCGGGGTGAGCACAGGCGTCGCCATGGCGACCGCAATCTGCTCGCTCGGAGCGCTCCGCGCCCAGAGGAAGACACCGAGGATCGCCAGAAGCAACGCGAGGCCCGGCACGAAGATGAACACGAACGCAGTGACCATGACCCACGCGATCGCGATCGCGACCCCGAGCTGGCCGGCGAACGCGACGATCGCGACAAGCCCCGCGGCGAGAAGTGCACCGACAAGCCCGAAACCGGTGAGCACCGCCATCGCGAAGACCGGAAGGGCCGCGCACAGCGAGAAGAAGGCTCCGCGGAGCGGCTGTCCGTAGTTCGACAGAAGCGCGACGACCGGGCTCTGCTCGGTCTTCGGGACGAAATCCTCGAGCGGGTCGGCCATCACCATCCGCGTCGTCGCGAGTTCCTTGTCGACATTCTCGATGTGCTGCAAGGCTGTCGCGAACTCGCTGGCCTTCTGATAGCGGAGGTTCGGTTGCTTGGCGAGCGCCTTCAGAACGACGGAGTCGATCTCGCGCGGAAGCGACGGCCGGAGGTGGCTGGGCGGGACCGGCTGCCGGACCACGTGATCGCGAAGGAGGACTGCTGCGTTCGTGCTCGTGAACGGCGGCTTGCCAACGAGACCCTCGTACAGGACCAGGCCGAGGCCGTAGATGTCCGACTGGACCGTCGCACTCTTTCCCTCGACGCGTTCGGGGGCGACGTACATAGCGGTCGCGTACAGCTGCGGCGTGTCCGCGTCCTCCTGCGGCGCGCGCGCGATGCCGAAGTCACAGATCTTCGCCGCGTCATTCGCGTCGAAAAGGATGTTCGCGGGCTTCAGGTCGGCGTGAATGATGCCCTTCGAGTGCGCGAAGGCGAGCCCGTTGGCGACCTCGATCGCGATGCGGACCGCGTCGCCCGTCTTGAGCGGGCCGGCCTGCTCGATGCGCTGCTTCATCGAACCGCCAGGGAGGTACTCCATCACGATGAACGGAGAATCGTCGACCTCGCCGACGTCGTAGACGGCCACGATGTTCGGGTGCGAGAGCTGTGCGAGCGCGCGCGCTTCCTTCACGAACATTCGGCGGAGGTTTCCATCGGCCGCGGCCGCGGGATCGAGGACCTTCAGGGCAACGTCGCGGTTCAGCGCCTGGTCGCGGGCCAGGTAGACCTGAGAAGAGCCGCCCACACCGAGCGGCTCCTCGATCTTGTAGCGACCCTGTAGAACCCGCTCCATTCCCAACTCCGTTGCTCTCGCTGGCGCGCCGACTATAACGCCGACACTTCGCGTTGCGACATGTGTGAGCGGGTTCGACATGATTCCGCCTCCGCCCCTGACTCCCCAGCCGTTACGTGAAACGGGAGGCGCGAAGACGCGTTCCGACCCGCGACCGAACGGATACCGGAAACGTGCGCGTTACGGAGTCTTTGTCGTCGTCCTGTTGCTGGTCGTGGTCTTTGCGGGCGACTTGCGATCGACGAACGTGGCGATCTCAGCGGACACCTTTGTCTTGAGCGTCGTCGCCTGCTCCACCGTCAATTTTTGGTCGGCGACGGCTTTGTCGATGCGCGTGTTCACCGCCGTCGTTAGCGCTTGCACGAGACCGTCGCGGCTCTTGCCTTTGTCGTTCGCGATATCGCCAAGGCTCTTTCCGCTGCGCATCGCGGCCGTGATGTCCTGGAGCGTGACCCCACCGAGGTAGTCCCGCGCGCTCTGGAGCATGTCGCCGAGGAACGCCTTCACATTCGGCACCGCTGTCCGTGGCGCGGTCGCAGGCTTCGTCGGCCAGGTGCGATCGACGAACGTGGTGATCTCCGCCGCGAGTCGGTCTCGCAGCTTTTTGGCCTGATCGTCAGTGATCTTCTTGTCGGCGAGGGCCTTCGTGATGTCGTCGTTGGCGGCCACCGAGAGGGCCGTCACGAGTCCGGCCTTGCTCTTGTTCGGCGTGGCATCGGCGATCTTGCCGAGGCTCGTGCCGGGGAGCTTCGCAACGAGGTCCTTCTGTGGGAGCCCGAGATATTTCGCCGACTCGCCGAGGAAGTCGCGGACGACCTTCGCGGTGCGCACGTGCTTGGCGGTCGAGTCCTTCGCCGCGGCGACGATCGCGTCTTCCTGTTGCTGCGTGATGACGCCCTTCTGCACGAGACCGTCGAGGAGCTGCTTGAGCCTGTCGCCAGTCTTGTCCTCGCCCGTCACCGCCGAGGCTGCCGGCGCGATGGCCGAGACCAGGCTCGCGGAGGCATCGGGACCGAACGCGCCCAAGGCCGCCGCGCCGAACAGACCGACGCTGGCGACGCCCAGCGCGCCCGCCAACATGAGCTTCTGCCGCAATGTCTTCACTTCCGTCAGCCCCCTTGTAGCGTTCTCGCTCCAGCTACCACCTGTCTAACGCATCCGTTTCCCAAAGCGTGTCTTCCGGCGGGCAGAGCGAGAGGTCCTTACACGCCGCTAACATCCTCCTACTCCCGTGCGGATTTCGTTCGCGGCCGCCGAGGTCGCTCCCTACGCCAAGGTCGGCGGCCTCGCCGATGTCGCGGGCTCTCTGCCGCAGGCCCTTGCCTCGCTGGGGCACGACGTCAGCGTGTACATGCCGTATCACCGGTCGATCGACGCACAGAAGTTCGGCATCCCGACATCCGGTGCGCGTACCCACTCCATCCCGTACGGCGCCGCGCGCGCCCGAATCGAATACCCCGAGATCACGAGCGACCGCGTCCGAACCGTGTTCGTGCGAAGCGTGCGCATCGGGCGCGAGAAGGTCTACGGGTATGACGACGACGCAAAGCGCTACGCGCTCTTCTGCCGCGCGGTGGTCGAGGATCTCATCGAGGCGCCAACCGACATCGTGCACGCGCACGACTGGCATGCCGCGCTCCTCGTCCCGCTCGCGGCACGCTCCCGCCAGCTGCGGCGAGCGGCGACGGTCTTCACGATCCACAACCTCGCGTATCAGGGCCGGACGAGCGCAGACGTGCTCAAGCTCGTCGGTCTTCCGCGAGCGCGCCTTCCGATCGAAGACAAGGGCGAGGCGAATCCGATGGCACGCGCCATCGCGACCGCGGACATCGTTTCCACGGTGAGCGAACGGTACGCGGAGGAGATCCTCACGCCTGAGTTCGGCGAGCGCCTGGAGGGGCTCCTGCGCCAGCGCCGAGCCGACCTCTGGGGGATCACCAACGGCATCGACACGAAGTTCTTCGACCCCGCGCACGATCCTCAGATCCCGGCACGCTACGACGCGGACGACCAGAGCGGTAAGGCGATCTGCAAGGCCGCGCTTCAGAAGGAGACGGGGCTTGCGGTCGACTCGACCGCTCCCGTCTTCGGGGTTATCGGCCGCCTCGTCGAGCAGAAAGGCGTCGACCTCCTCACAGCCGTCGCGCCGTGGCTCCTCGAGAAGGGCGGACAGCTCGTCGTCCTTGGAAGCGGCGACCCGGCCTACGAGCAAAAGTGGCGTGATCTCGCCGCGAAGAAGAAAGGACGCCTCGCGCTCACGCTCGGATTCGACGCGACGTTGGCGCAGCGCATCTACGCGGGCGCCGACCTCTTCCTGATGCCCTCGCGATTTGAGCCCTGTGGCCTCGGTCAGCTCATCTCACTCCGGTACGGCACGATCCCGGTGGTGCGAGCGGTCGGCGGTCTCGCGACCACGGTCCGCGACGTGGACGCCGATCCGAAAGGCAACGGCTTTTCTTTCACCAACTACGAGGCAGCCGCTTTCTCGGACGCGATCGGGCGCGCGCTGCACCGCTACAAGGCTGACGGAGACCCGTGGCGGCAGCTGCGAACACGCGCGATGCGCGAGGATCACTCTTGGACGAAATCGGCGAAGAGGTACGTCGAGATGTACGCAGCCGCGGCGAAGGCTCGGCGCGCCGCATGAAGACCGATACGCGACCTTCGATCGCCGAGCTCGAGGAGCGGATCGCTGCGCTTCCTCCCGAGGCGCGCGCCGCCGCCGAGCGCATCTTCGCGGTGTCGTCGACGGTCGGGCGGCTCGATCCGCCGGCCGAGATGCGTGACTGGATCACCAAACAGTTCGGTTCTGTCGACGCTGTGATGACGCAGAAGATCATTCGGGTCACCAATCTGGTGATGCTCGAGGGCGCCCTCTTCAACGACCTTCGCGCGCGCCGTCCCCTGGAAGTGAAAGGCGCCGACGAGGTCCGCGAGAAGATCGAGAAGTCCCGCAACGATCCGTTCTGTCACCCCGAGACCGGAACGCCCGCCGACACGTTCGGTCGGATCCGCGGAGAGCACGGGGTAACCGCTTCGAACATCGCCAAGTACGACGGGTACCACGGCGTCCTGGTCTTCGATGAGCACGACCCGCTCGCGCCGATGGACGCAGAGGTCATCCGCGATCGTCTCCTCACATCGCGCCGCTGGGCGCTCGCCGCGAACGAGGAGGATCCGAGCTCGAAGTATTACTTCCTCATTTGGAACTGTCTTTGGCGTGCCGGCGGATCGATCGTCCACGGTCACATGCAGATGACCGTGACCCGCGGCATGCACTACCCGCGAGTCGAGATGCTGCGGCGCCGCTCGCTCGAGTACGACGAGCACTACGGACGCGACTACTTCGACGATCTCTGGCTCGTCCATGATGCTCTGGGCCTCGGGCACGAACGTGACAGCGCGCGCGTTTTCGCCGCGCTGGCTCCGATCAAAGAGAGCGAGGTCATCATCCTTGGCCGGCCAGGTGAGGACGAAACATCCCTCGCTGTGGGGATCGCCGGTGTCATTTCGGCATATCGGAAACAAGGTGTCTGCTCGTACAACCTCGCACTGATGCTCCCGCCGCTGGGCGCCGACGGGAACGACTGGCGGCGTTTTCCCCCACATGCCCGCCTGGTGGACCGTGGCGACCCAGCGAACAGGACAAGCGACATAGGTGGCATGGAGCTGTACGCGGCGAGCGTCGTGGCGGCCGATCCCTTCCGTTTGGCCGAACTGCTCCGCGTCTAGAAGGAATCAGAGCCCTTCGCGCTATTGACGCTCGCTTTGTCCCTTGCATAGTGTGCGACAAAGTGGCCGAACACTCATTCGTTTCTCGGCGTGACAACACCTTCCGCGAGTACCCGCCCGCGTCCGCGCAGCTTGCGATGATCATCCCGTTCTATGGCGAGCTGACGGTATGGATCCGAAAGGCCGACGCCGCTGGGTGGCACTTCCCGACGAGTGGGCGCAAGGCCGGCGAGACGATCCTCGAGGTCGCAAAGCGCGAGCTCTGGGACTCGGCGCGGATCGTTCCGCCGCGTTTGGACCTGCTCGGCGCGATCCGATACCAGACTCCGAAGAGCACGACCGCTTACGTCTACATGTGCGAAGTCAGCCACCTCTCGTGGTGGTACGACGCGCCGGAAAAGGACAAGGTCGCCGAGATCGGTGTCTTTCGAACGCTCCCGGTTCCCCTGGCCTCGGAGTCGGTCGAGGTCGTACTCGAGGCTGCCCTCCGCGCTCGCCGCACCGGCCTCCGTTAGCAACGAACAGGTAACGCCGCTCACCGAAACCGCCTTAGCGAATGCCAGTGGCACCCTATTTGCGGCCTCGCTCAATCCGATGATCGACAAGGAATCCGAGCGCAGGGTTAGCGGCTGGTTACGTCTCGGAGACCGCCTGACTGGGCGCACGCCTGTCGAAGGGCGGTGCGACCGCTGCGGCGGAACCGGGTATCTCACTGAAGTCGACAAACAACGGCTCTGCGCGGTGTGCATGCTCGAAGGGGAAAAGGCGGCGCCCTAGCGGAAGAGTCGGGACACCGCGCGTACCAACAAGTCCCCGCTCAAGCCATCGCCGTAGAAGTCGTCGCCGAGGCGCACTTCGAAATGGAGATGCGGTCCGCCCTGCGGGTAGCCTGAGCTACCGACCTCGCCGACGAGGGCGCCGGCTTCGATCCTCTGTCCGACGATGAGAGGCTCGACCGCGGAAAGATGCGCGTAGCGGGTGATCAAGCCCTTGCCGTGGTCGATCCACACCTGGCGTCCGCGTATGCGATCGAGCGTCGCCGCGGGCGTGTACCCAAGCGTGATCGCTTCGTAGAGGGCGATGTCCTGCTGCTCGCGGTTCCAGTCGAGGAAGCTCACGTCGACTCGCGCGACGGTCCCGCTCGCGGCGGCGAGCACCGGCGTCCCCGTCGGGGCGGGGAAGTCGATCCCCTCGTGGATGCCTCCGCGATAGTCGCGCGGCGCGCCCGGCAGGAGCTCCGGATCTTGGGGGATGTCGGCCCCCTCGATCGGCAACGCGAACATGCCCCAGAGCCGCACGTAGGTCCGCGCGCTGCGGTCGCCGATGTCGGGTGACGTGGTGGCGACCGCGGGCATTGGCGTGTAGCGCGGCGGGAGAACGGGCGCCGCGGCCAGGGGTGCCGAACCCGACGCGGTCACCGCGACCACACCGAACAGGACAACACAGAGGATCGCGAGGACGATTCGCACGGCGACCTACGGTACCGCCGGAACCGTGCCAACCCAGCGCAAGGCGGTCTCATCAAACCTATACTTCGGGGAGCGCCACCACCTTTAACGACCGGTCCTGTGAGGCCGGGAAGGAGCGCCAGACGACCACGCTGCTCGCGGCGGACGACATCCGACGGGCCATCACGCGGATCGCGCACGAGATCGTCGAGCGCGACCGTGACCTCTCTCTTCTCGCCATCGTCGGTATTCGCGCGCGCGGGGATGCGCTCGCCGCCCGAATCCAGGCCGCCATCCGGGCGAACGAGGGCGTCGACATACCGCTCGGCGCCATCGACATCACGCTTTATCGAGACGACTTGACGCGGATCGGCTACGCGCCGGTCGTGCGCGAGTCGGAGATACCGTTCTCGGTCGACGGCCGTGTGGTCGTCCTCGTCGACGATGTGCTCTTCACCGGCCGCACGATCCGCGCCGCGATGGACGCGCTCGTCGACTACGGACGCCCGCGCGCCATCCGCCTCGCGGTCCTCGTCGACCGCGGGCATCGCGAGCTGCCGATCCGCGCGGATTTCGTCGGCAAGAACGTGCCGACCACCGTCGGCGACGACGTCCGCGTGCACCTCGCCGAGGTCGATGGCCGCGATGAGGTCGAGATAGTCACGCGGGTGCCCGCATGAGGTGGACGCGCCGTCACGTTCTCGACACGGACGACTGGTCGCGTGACGAGATCGAGACTGTCCTCGATCAGACCCGAGCCATGATCGAGATTCTTCAGCGGCCGATCCGTCGCGCGCCACCGCTTCGAGGACGCACGGTCATCCTCTTCTTCGCCGAGGCGTCGACTCGCACGCGCGTGTCCTTCGAGCTCGCCGCGAAGGCCCTATCTGCCGATGTGACAAACATCACCGCGAGCGGCTCGTCCGTCGAGAAGGGCGAGTCGTTGTACGACACGGTTCGCACTCTGCAGGCGCTCGGGGGGGACGTCGTGGTGATGCGACATGCCTCATCGGGAGCTCCGTATTTCGTCGCCGAGCGGACGGACGCGGCCGTGATCAACGCTGGCGATGGATGGCATGCGCACCCCACGCAGGGTCTTCTCGATGCCTACACGCTCCGCGATGCGCTGGGCGATCTCGATGGCAAGCGCATCGTCGTCGTGGGCGATGTTCTGCACAGCCGCGTCGCGCGTTCGGACATCAACACCCTTGTACCGCTCGGCGCTCGGGTCACGCTCTCCGGCCCGCCGACACTAATTCCGACGGCGTGGCGATGCGGCCAGCTTCCGCCGGGCGTGACGTACGAGTCAGACCTCGACAAGGCGCTCGAGAGCGCCGACGCCGTTATCGCGCTGCGGCTTCAGCGCGAGCGTCAAGAGTCGGGACTTCTGCCGTCCCTTCGCGAATACTCGCGGGTCTGGGGCCTGACCGCCGATCGGGTCGCGCGGATGCGGCCTGGAGCGCCGGTCATGCACCCCGGTCCGATGAACGAAGGGGTCGAGATCGACGCGGCGGTCGCCCACGGGAGCCGCTCGCTGATCGAGAAGCAAGTGACGAACGGCGTCGCCGTGCGGATGGCGCTCTTGTACTTGCTTGCCGGAGCAGGCACCGCAACGCAGGTTGACGACCGCGCATGAAACTCGAGGGTCGATACATCGAGGCACCTGGGTTCATGGACCTCCATGCGCACCTTCGCGAGCCGGGCTTTGAGGAATCGGAAACGCTTGCGACCGGCACGCACTCCGCGCTCCATGGTGGGTTCACGACTGTCTGCGCGATGCCGAACACGGATCCCGCGATCGATACGCCAGCGCTCGTGAAAGAGATCTACTCGCGAGCGCCTGGTTGGGCGGAGGGCGCACGCGTTTGGCCGATCGCCTCGATCACGCGAGGTCGCAAAGGCAAGGAGCTCGCCGATCTCGTCGAGCTCGCCGAGGCCGGCGCGGTCGCCTTCTCCGACGACGGCAATCCCGTGGAGGACGCGCGTCTCTTCCGTAGCGCGCTCGAGTACTCACGATCGGCCGGACGGGTGGTCATCGAGCACGCTCAAGACTTGTCGCTCTCGGCGAAGGGCGTGATGCACGAGGGCGCGGTCTCCGCTCGGCTTGGCCTGCCGGGGATGCCTGCAGCAGCCGAAGAGACCGCGGTTGCGCGCGACATCGCGCTCGCGAAAATGACCGGCGGGCGTCTCCACCTCACGCATCTTTCGACCGCCGGCTCGATCGAGCTCGTGCGGCGCGCCAAGGCAGACGGCGCTCCCGTCACGTGCGACGTCACCCCGCATCACCTCGCGATGACCGATGAGTGGGTCGCGGGTTCTCGCGCGTTCGCATGGGAAGTCGAGGACGAGGCGCTGCGCGGTGTTCCATACGACTCCGCGACAAAGGTCAATCCGCCGCTCCGCACACGAGCAGACGTTCGTGCACTCTGGGTGGGGCTCGCGGACGGGACAGTCGACGCGATCGCCACGGACCACGCTCCGCACGCCTCCACAAAAAAAGACGTTGAGTTCGATCAAGCGGCGTTCGGCATCTCCGGCCTCGAAACGGCTGTCCCGCTCGTCCTCGGTGGCGTACGCGCTGGCTGGGCTTCACTCCCGACGGTCATCGCCGCGTTGACCACCGGCCCAGCGCGGGTCCTCGGGGTCGAACTGCCGGAAGGGGACCACGTCACGATCGACACGGAGGCGGAGTGGGTGGTCACGCCCGAGTCGCTCTTTTCGCTCGGGAAGAACACGCCGCTGATGGGGCGGTCGGTTATCGGAAGGGTCGACATCGCTGGCATCGGTTTGACGAAGCGCCGAGGAGGGCAACGTGTCGCCGAAGCGATCAGCCGTCGCTGAGCTCGAAGGGCAATTGCATCTTTATGCACCCGACACGTATAGTTATGCACCGATGACCAGGGCGGCGGTCCTCGGGCTGGAAGACGGCTCGACGTGGTGGGGTGAGGCGTTCGGCGACGGATCGCCCGCGTCGGGTGAGGTCGTGTTCAACACGGCGATGACCGGCTACCAGGAGATCGCGTCGGACGCCTCGTACAACGGACAGATCGTCGTGCTGACGTACCCGCTCATCGGCAACTACGGGACGTTCGAGCGCGCCGCCGAGAGCCGGCGTCCGTGGGTCGAGGGCCTCATCGTTCGCGAGCTCGTCGCCACGTGCCGCGAGGGGACGATCGATCTCGAGGCGTACCTCCGCTCATACGGCGTGCCCGGACTCGCCGGCATCGACACGCGCGCGCTCGTCCGCCGCCTCCGCGCCAAGGGCACGCTTCGCGGCGCGATCCTGCAGGTGCCGCCGCACCGCTCGCAGAGCGAGGACATCGCGCGCGAGGCTGTTGCCACGGCGCGGTCTATCCCGGCGCTCGCGACGAAGCCACTCGTGGTCGAGTCGAGCGGGCTCGAGCGGCAGGTGGGGAGCGGACCCAGGGTCGCACTCCTCGACACGGGCGTGAAAGAGAACCAGATCCGCTGTCTCGTGCAGAAGGGCGCGACGGTCAAGGTCTTTCCGGCGACCGCGATGGCGCGCGAGATCCTGTCGTGGTCTCCCGACGGGATCGTCATCTCGAACGGACCGGGCGACCCAGCGGCCATCCCGCTGATCGCGGCCGTGACCCGCACGCTCCTCGAAGCGGCATCGTCGCGAGGGATGAACCGCGCGCTCCCGATCCTCGGGATCTGCCTCGGCCATCAGCTCGTCGGGCGCGCGATCGGCGCGACGACATCGCGCCTGCCGTGCGGCCATCACGGCGCGAACCATCCGGTGCAGGACCTGCGCACCGGCGGCGGCGCGATCACGAGCCAGAACCACGAGTTCCAGGTTGATGAAGCG
>VBGU01000064.1 GCA_005881085.1 Chloroflexota bacterium
GCCGTCCTCGCGCAGCGACTGCGATCGGAAGGCGAGCATCCCGATGAGCGCATCGCCCGCGTCCGCGCGCGCGCGACGGAAACCCTCGATCGCGCACGAGCCCACCTGGCCGAACGCCCCGAGGAGCTGGCTCGCTTCGAGGAGATCGTCGCCGCGGCGATGGGCGCCGGGCCGCTCACCGAGGAGCACAACTACTGGATCGATCGGGTCTCCCAGGCCCATGTTCGCCGCCTCTGTCTCGCGTTTGGTGAACGGCTCGTGGGGGATGGCGCGCTCGCTTCGGCGGACGAGATCTTCCTTCTCTACGTGCCCGAGATAGCGAGCGCGATCCGGACGCCGAAGCCGCACGGCGAGCTCGTCGCGCGCAGGCGTCACGAGCTCGCGCGGTGGCGGCGCCTCGCTGCGCCGAAAACGATCGGCGCTCCACCGACCGGAAACGGACCCGTCACCCCTGGCGTCGCGCTCGAGCGGGTTTCCTTCGACTACGCCGTCACGCAGGACGACCGGTACACGCTCAAGGGGGTCGCCGCGTCGGCCGGACATGCGCGTGGCCCGGCACGGCTCATCACCGGCGACGAGGACTTTTCAAAGATGCGCTCCGGGGACGTCCTGGTGTGCCGGCAGTCGACCGTCTCGTGGGCACCGCTCTTCACCATGGCCGCCGCGGTGGTGACCGAGATCGGCGGTTCACTCTGTCACGCCGCGGTCGTGGCGCGCGAGTTCGGCGTTCCGTGCGTCGTCGCCACCGGCGGGGCGCTCTCGACGCTCACCGACGGCGAGCCGCTCGAGGTCGACGCCTCGGCGGGAACAGTGCGCCGGCTGTTCCCGATCACTTGGCAGGATCCCGACGACGCGAACCTCGTCTGGCGTCGCGACGACGCACATCAGTCCAGCGTGCGCACACCACTCGGCATCGACTACACGCTCCACGGCGCGTCGTACGGGATGCGCAAACGCGACGAGGAGCTGGGCCCACCGGTACTGGCGCGGGTCGGGGCATTCAACGGGCGGATGTACAACAGCGCGAAACCACTTCGACCGCCCGAGGAGATGCCGCAGCACCAGCTGAACGCGATCGGACGGCGGAGGCGCCTCGCGCGGCGGATCCGGCGCGATTGGGACGAGCGGTTCTTGCCCGAGCTGAACGAGATGTACGAGTGGATGGCCGCGCTCGACCCGGCGCCGATGGGACGCGACGAGGCCGCCGCAGCGTGGGACGCCCTCTGGCGCCGGCACAAACGCGCCTGGACGATCCACATGCTCGTCACGGCGGCCGCGTACACCGTTACGGATGAGTTCGGGCAGATCTACGAGGAGCTCGTCGGTGGCCCCGCGTTGGACGCGTTCAGCGTGACGCAGGCGCTGGCGCCGGCCCTCCAGCGGTTGGACGTGGATCTTGCCGCCCTTACCGAAATGGCCCGAGCGTCTCATCCGGCTGCCGAGACGATCGCGCGAGGCGCGACGATAGAAGAGCTCGACGCGGCGGATCCGAGCTTTGGGCGAGCCGTCGACGCGTTCCTCGCCGTCCACGGCCACATCGGTCAGCCGAGCGAAGGGCTCGGAATCCTGTCGTGGTCCGACGATCCAACGCTCTTCCTCGGCGTCATACGCATCCGTCTTCTCCAGCCTCGCCCGAACCCCGCCGCCCGTCTCGAGCGGCAGCGCCGCGACGCGGACGAGATCGTTCGGCGCGCGCGGCAGCATCTTGCCGCGCGCCCAGTCGACCTCGCGCGTTTCGAGGAGGTTCTCGCCGCGATGTCTTCGGCCGGTCCGCTCAGCGAAGAGCACAACTACTGGCTCGATCGTCGCAACCAGGCGCGGATGGGCCGCGCAGTGCGGCGCTTCGGGATGCGCCTTGTTCGCGACGGTGCGCTGCGCGATGCGGAGGAGATCTTCTTCCTCTACGTATCTGAGGTGCGCGAGGCGCTGCGTGCCCCGACCGATCTTTCGGCGCTCATCGCGGAGCGCAAGGCCGAGCACCGAAGGTGGGACGAGATGGAGGCTCCCGAGACCATCGGAGCACCGGCACCCGCGTGGCAGCGAGAGTCGAGCACGCGGATGGCGGGACAAGGCTTCCTCCTATACCGGGAGACGCAGACGGATCCCTCCCGCGTGTTGCGGGGAATCGCCGCCTCCGGGGGAATCGGGCGAGGACCCGCGCGGCTCATCCGCGACCAGGCGGACTTTCGAAAGTTCAAAGCCGGCGACGTGCTGGTGTGCCAGGCCTCGAACGTTTCGTGGAGCCCATTGTTCGCAAGCGCTGCCGCCGTCGTTACCGAAGTCGGAGGCGCGCTCTCTCACGCCGCGGTCGTCGCGCGTGAGTTCGGGGTTCCCGCTGTGGTCGGGACGGGGATGGCGCTCTCGACGCTCGTCGACGGCGAGCCGCTCGAGGTCGACGGGTCCGCCGGAATCGTTCGACGTCTTTCGGCTTAGCCCGCGACCTCTTCGGCGATCGGCTCCACGTGCGCCATGCCCTGACCGGGTAGCGCGAGGCTCGGGATCGCGGCCGCGAACGCCGCCGCGGTGAACAGCCAGAAGAGCGCGCGCAGCGAATCGATCGAGGGCGAGCCGCCGAGCGCGATCGCGATGGCGATGGATCCGAGCATTCCGCCGAAGTAGCGGCTCGTCGAGAACACTCCGGATGCGAGGGCCGCGTATCGCTCGGGCACGACCTCGACGGCCGCGAGCCGCATCGACGGGAACGTGAGCGCGAGCCCGACGCCGGCGAACGCGAGCGTCCCCGCGAGGAGCTCAAGGGGGAGCTGGCCCGCCGAGATCGCGAGGGGCGTGAGCCCGACGCCGAGCAGGAGCGCGCCGGCGACGGTCGGAAGACGCGGCCCGTAGCGGTCGGCGGCGCGCCCGCCGAGCGGCGCAAGGATGATCGAGCCGCCCGAGAACGCGGCGAGCGCGATCCCGCTGCGCACGCTCGCGCCGGCGAGGGCGACCGGAAGAGCGAGCAGCGTCCCGTACATCGCGAGGTTCTGGAACGCGACCGTCGCGCACGCCGCCGCGAACGCGCGGATGCGAAAGAGCGACGGCGGGAGCGCCGGGTCGGGATGGCGAGACTCGTAGCGCAGCAGGGCGACCGCCGCGGGCAGGATCGCTACGCCGATCGCGACCGTCACCGGATCCACCGCGCGGCCGAACGAGACCAGCACCCAGGCCGCCGCCAGCAGAACCACCCCGAGTCCGACGGCGCCAATCAGATCGAACCGCGCGGTCTCGCGAGCGGCCCTTGGTGGCAGGACGCGCCACGAGAGGGCGAGCCCCGCCGCGCAGAGCGGAACGTTGACGAGGAAGATCCAGCGCCAGTCGATCGCCGCGAGGAATCCGCCGACGAGCGGCCCGACCGTCGCGCCGACCGCGGTCGCGGCGCTCACGATCCCGAACTCCGCGCCACGCCGGCCATTGGGAATGGCCTCGCGCAGGAGGCCGAGCCCATTCGGGACGAGCGCGGCCGCCGCGATCGCCTGATTGATGCGGAATATGGCAAGAAGAAGGATCGAGCTCGCGGCGGCGGCGCCGGCCGACGCGAGGGCGAAATAGACGAGCGCCGCGAGCATGACGTTGCGGCGGCCGAGTCGGTCCCCCACCCGTCCGGCGATCGGCTGAAGCGCGGCCATCGCGATGAGGTACGAAGTGACGATCCAGCTCGTCTCCGCGACGTCCACCTTGAGGTCGCGCGCGACCTGCGGCAGGGCGACCACGATCATCGTCGAGTTCAACGGCACCAGCAGATTGCCGAGCGCGACCGAGATCGCGAGCCACCGAGCGTTCCGTTCAGTCTCGCGACCAGGGGTAGGGGCCCCCGGACGCGCAGCGGAGCGCGGAGCGCCCCGCGGAGAAGTGCTCACGGCTGGTGGTTTCGCTCGTCGCGACTGAATCGCTGCTCGCTCATCTTCATTTCTGCGCGGATGCTAGGCCGCGAGCAGATCGCGCAGCCGCTCGGCGGAAAGCGCGTTCGCGCCGGTGTCGTCATGTCTGAAGTACGCGTACACGTCCTTCCCCGCCTGGAGCATTGGACGAAAACGCGCGGCCCAGGCGTCAACATCGTCCCCGGTGTAGCCCTCCCTCTTGCGGAGGCGCGCGTACGCGAAGGACGACGTCGTTCCGAGCGTCTCGACCGGCGAGGGCGCCTTCTCGCCTTCGGCATGCACGAGCGCGACGCCCGCGGTGCGCAGGAGCGCGTAGACGTCGTCGACGTACCACGATGGGTCGCGCACTTCCAGCGCACAACGCAGGTCGCGCGGCAACGACGCGAGGAATCCCGCGAGCCGGTCGTCGTCGCGCCGGAGCCACGGTGGCGTCTGGAACAGGACCGGGCCGAGCCGATCGCCGAGCGGCCGCGCTCGCTCGAAGAACAGCGGCAGCGTTTCCGCCGGATCGCGGAGCTGCCGGTAGTGCGTGATCTGCTGCGACGCCTTCAACGCGAAGAGGAACTCGGGTGGGGTGGCCTCACGCCAGCCGGCGATGTTCTTCTCGGTCGGCAGGTGGTTGAACGTGTAATTGATCTCAAGGGTCGCAAGGCGCGTCCCGTAGTAGCGAAGGAAGTCCTTGGACTTCACCTCGGGCGGATAGAAGAGCGGCTTCCATGTCTTGTACGACCAGCCCGACGTCCCGACGAAGGCACGACCGCTATTCAAAGCGTGAAGGAGACCCGGCTTTGCCGGGCCGACTGAACACGACGCGCCCGCGGCGTGTCTCGGACAGGGTCCGAGATTGATTATTCAAAGCGTGAAGGAGACCCGGCTTTGCCGGGCCGACTGAACACGACGCGCCTGCGGCGTGTCTCGGACAGGGTCCGAGATTGATCAGGCATCGTGCTGTCCGAGCACCGCGTAGGCGATGCCCGTGACGAGCGAGTTCGCGCGCTTGAACGACGCGAGCAGATCGAGATGGATGCTCGATGTGTCGATGGACTCGCGCAGTCCTTCGTGGAGCCGCTGGATGTGCGCGGCGCGAAGCTGCCGCTCCATCGTGTTCACGATGGACTTGTGGCGGATCACCTTCTCGGCGACCTCGCGATCGCCGGATGCGAGGGCGCCCATCGCGAGCTCCAGGTTCTCGACGACCTTCGCGTGGAGGTCCGCGATCTCGCGCCAGCCCTGCGCCGAAAAGACGTGGTTGCCGCGGATCTTCTTCTCGGCGAGCTCCATGAAGTTCTTGTCGATCACGTCGCCGATCTCCTCGAGGTTGACGATGACGAAGATGAGCGCGGTCTCACGCTCGGCCTGCTCCTCGGTGAGCTCGTGCTCCCGCAGTTTGACCAGGTACTGCTTGATCTCCTCCTCGAGCCGATCGATGAGATCGTCGCGCGCGACGACCTCGCGCATGAGCGCATCGTCGTTGCGCTCCAGCACGATGCGCGTCTCTCGCAACGACTGAAGGACCACGTCGCCCATGCGAAGGACCTCACGGAGCGCCTGACCGAGGGCGACCGCCGGTGTGTCGAGCACCGCGGGATTCAAGTACATCGGCCCAGCCTCGGTGCGTCGCGACTCGGGGATGAGCCGGGTGACGAGATCAGCCGCGAGCCCCGCGAACGGGAGGAAGACGAGCGCGAGCGCCACGTTGAAGATCGTGTGCGCGTTCGCGATCTGTCTCTGGAGATCGGGCGAGGTGAGGCGCACGAGGTCAGCGAACGGGCCGATGAACGGAAAGAAGATCGCGACTCCGACGATCTTGAACGCCGCATGCGTCGCCGCGACCCGACGTGCTTCGGCGTTCTGCCCGACCGCCGCAAGGACCGCGGTGGCCGCCGTGCCGACGTTCGCGCCGAAGATGATCGGGATCGCGCCGACGAGCGGCATGAGGCCGGACGTGGCGAGCGAAAGCGCGAGGCCGATGACCGCAGCGCTCGAACGGACGAGCGCGGTGAATACGGCGGAGATGAGAAGCAGGATGAGCGGCTGGTCCGTGAGCCCTCCAAGAACGTCGCGAAAGGTCCCGTTTGTGGCGAGTGGGGCTGTGCCGTCGCTGATCAGCTTCATGCCGAGGAAGAGAAAGCCGAACCCGAGGATCGCCTGACCGACGTAGCGCACCGAGCCGCGGCCCGAGACGTACAGGAGCCAGCCTGCGAAGACGAGGAGCGGGGAGATCTGGAGAAGGTCGAACGCCAAAAGCTGGACGGTGACCGTCGTTCCGATGTCGGCTCCGAGGATCATGCCGATCGTCTGGCGAAGCGTGAGGAGGCCCGCCGACGCGAACCCGACGAGCATCACGGTCGTTGCACTCGAGGACTGCAACACCGCGGTGACTCCCGCCCCAACGAGGAGCGACTTCACGCGATTGCCGGTCAGCGTCGACAGAACGTGTCGGAGGCGCGTTCCCGCCGCGCGCTGCAGGCCTTCGCCGACGAGCCGCACTCCGTAGAGCAGGAGCGCGGTGCCGCCGAGAAGGGAGAAGAGGACGAGGTTGGCGTCGCTCACGTTCGCGCGAGTATCGAACCTAACGCGAGATGGTGAGTGAAGCCCTCCCCGATGAGCCGGAGGCGAGCACGACGACGCTCGTGTCGCCCTCTGTCGCTGGTGCGATGAACGGGATCCGCGCGGTGCCCGTGCCGTCGGTCACGGCCGTTCCGATCGAGGCGACGCCGACCGACAACGTGACCGGGACGCCGGCGCGTGGTCCGGTGGTGCCGACGACGTAGACGGTCGCGAGGACGCCCTGGCCAACTTTGGCGGTCGCCTTGTCGAGCGTGACCGTGACGGTCAACCCGACGGTCTGCGTCACCTGCTGGGCGGTAACGGTGACCTTCTCCGTCGTCTCGTTCCCCGCGCGATCGCGCGCGACGACGGTGATCGGCACGGACCCGGGTGCCGCGGAGAACGAATCGCTAAAGCCACCCTCGGGCGTGATGACGACGATGCGTCCGTTCACGGTGATGGTCGATCCCACTTCGGTCGTCCCCGCGACGACGATGTTCTTCGCGTCGACCGTGCTTCCCGTGGCCGGCTGCGTGATGGTCATGGTCGGCGGCGTGCGGTCCAGCACGACGTTGTACGACGACGCGGCGACGACGTCGCGGTCCGCGATGAGCGCGACGGCGATCGAGTTCGCGCCTTCCTTGAGCGCGAGCGTCGCGTTGAATGCGCCGCTCGGGTCGAGAAGCGTCGTCGCGACGACCGCGCCATTGAGCACGACCTGCACGCTACGGCCGGCTTGCAGCGCGAAGGACGGGACCTTTCCCGTGAGCTGGAGCTGCGGGTCTCGCGTGTACGCCGGTAACGAATCCGCGATCGGCGCGGCGCCGATGCTCGTGCTACCGCCCGCCGGAAGGTCGATCGAGCCGCGACCCTGCAGCAGTGGGATCGCTGACTGGACCTGTGCAACGAGCTGTTCGAAGCCGGCCCCGACGGCGACGGCAGCACGAGGAAGAAAGATGACCGCCGCAACGCCAAGCGTCACGGCAAGCGCCACGTCAACCCAGCGCGGACGCGCAGGAGCCCGAACGCCCGCACCCCGAGCGATCGCTCGGTAGCGGTCGCGCGAAACGGCATCCCGGCGACGTGGACCCATACGCATGCGTGTGATCAGCGGTGCAACCTTCCTCGGTTCAAAAGTAAGGCCCGAAACCATAGCGAAAGGGCGCCGGCCTTTCGGCCGCCGCCCTCCGCTGGTGGGTGGGATGAGGGGCTAACAACTTGAGCGCGCGCTCAACCAGTGAACGCGCGCGCGTAGCGAATGTTTCGTCCTCCCCGGACGGTTTAGCCTGCCTGACCGTCCCGCCGGGACTGTACCCCTGGCAGTTTGGGGTCGCAAGTCCCACGGCTTGTGACCTTCGGCACAACCAGGCCGTCGAGACGGTTGTGCGACACTCGGGCCGTGGCCGTCGAGCGGGAAAAGGTGGCTCCGCGAGGTCTCGAGGGCGTGGTGGCGACCACCACGGCGATCTCCTCAGTCAGCGACAACTTCCTTCAGTACCGCGGCTACCGGATTGAAGAGCTCGTCGGCAAGGCCGAGTACGAAGAGGTCGCCTATCTGCTGCTCAATGGCGATCTTCCGAACAAAGAGGAGCTTCGCGACTTCAAAGCGGAGCTGACCAAGCACCGCGCGCTCTCGCTGTTCCTGCGGGAGATCCTCCAGCAGATGTCCGAGAGCGGAACCCCGATGGACGTCTTACGGACCGTCATCTCCGCGTCGGCGGTGGAGGATCCGGGTGAAGGCGATAACTCTCACGAGGCCGAGTACCGGAAAGCCATCCGTCTCACGGCGAAGCTGCCAACGATCCTCGCGACGTACATCCGCCGTCGCCGCGGCGAGCAGCCGGTCACGCCGGACCCCACGCTCGGGCACGCCGCGAACTTCGCGCGTATGGCCGGGCTGGACGAGGCGCATCCGCGCGCGGCCGAGATCCTGAACGCGTGCTTCATCCTCCAGGCCGAGCATGGCCTCAACGCGTCCACGTTCGCGGGGCGGATCACGGCGGCGACGCTCGCGGACATGCACGCCGCGGTGACCGCTGGACTCAGCGCTCTCAAGGGACCGCTGCACGGTGGCGCGACCGACGGAACGATGAAGATGCTCGACGAGATCGGTACGCCCGAGCACGTCGAGTCATGGGTCGCGAGGGCCATCGCGTCGAAGTACAAGTTCTCGGGATTCGGTCACCGCGTGTACAAGACGGAGGACCCGCGCGCAAAGTTCCTCCGGAAGTTCGCGCAAGACCTCGCGAAGGATTGGAAGGGCCCCAGGTACTTCGACATCCAGGAGAGCCTCGTCGCGGCGATCGAGAAGGCGCGACCGAGCATGTCACCAGCCGCGGCCGAAAAGGTGAACGTCGTGAACGTCGACTTCTACGCCGCCACGACGTACACGTTCCTCGGGATCCCCGCCGACCTCGGGACCTCGATCTTCGCGGTCGGGCGGATGGCCGGCTGGTGCGCGCACATCATGGAACAGCACGGCGACAACCGGCTGATCCGCCCTGAATCCGAATACACCGGCCCGACCGGTAAGCGCTGGGTGCCGATCGCGGAACGCTAGCCAGGCAGGACCCCAACCGCATCGGTGGCAATAGTTCGCGTGTCAACAACTCTGATGACGCATTAACACCGCGAGCGCACGCTATGGCAATGCGGCGCCTGTTGCCGGTGGCGTTGGGCCTCCTCGTGGCGTCGTGTGCGGCCGCCGTTTCAGCTCCGGCACCGACCCCGAACCCCGATTTCGACTCACGGAGGGCCCCGGGCGAGGATGGAGGTATGCCGTCGCCGAGCGCGAGCGCCTTCGCGTCGCCCGCTCCGCCTCAGACGCCGCGCGCGTCGTTGGCTGTCCTCGGCAACACGGTGGCATCAGCGCAGGCGGACTTCGACTGCGATGGCCGCGCGGACCGGCTGGAATTCATCACGGGCATCAACGCGGCACGGCAAGCCCCGAAAGCGATCGCGCGCCTGGTGCTCGCCACGGGTGCGGTGCACGAGCTTGCGCTCGATGCGGTCGACGACAGCTCGTCGCTCATTGGAACGGCCGACGTGAACGGTGATAGGTGCGACGACGCGATCGTCTCGGTGGGCCACGGCGCGTCGACCACCTGGACAAGCTTCCTCGTGTACGACCGCGGCGAGCTTCGCCGCGTCGAGGAAAACGGCAAGCCCGTCATGTTCCTGTTCGGCGGATCGGTGCGTCACGGCAATGCCGTTGAGTGCCGTCAAGAGAAGGACGCCTCCGAGATCGTCGCGCGGGGGATCTCCGACTTCGCCTCGGATCTTCAGTGGGACACCGTCGAAGACGTCCACCGCTGGTCGACAAGGTCGCAGCTCGTGCTCTGGTCGACGACCCGAGCCGTGATCGCGGTCAGCGTCCCCAACGCGATGCCGCCCGATCAGGACCGGTACTGGGGACTCTCATGCGGGAGCGTGAAGCTCGCGGGCTAGAGTTCACGTGTCGTAGCTCGCGAGGATCGCGTCCCACATCGCGTCTGACGCGAGCTCGCCCAGGGTGACCTCGTCGAGGTCGGGGTTCGCGACCTCCTGCGTCGAGACCATGTAGTTCACGTCGCCGTCCCATCGCGCGTGGAACGGCTGTATGCCGCGCGCCATCGAGGTATGGACCTGCCGGCCGATGGATCGCAGCTGCAGGTGGTCGAGCTTCTGGTTCGTCACGACGAGCGAAAGCGTCGTGTTCGCGGATTCGGGAACGCGTCCCGCGACCGGCCCGGCCGGTTTCCCGCGCACGATCTTCCCGGTGCGGTCGACGATGCACCCGTAGGCGTTCACCACCGCGAAGGCGAGGATCTTGGTCGGTCCGGACCCCCGGTACGCGCCGCCCTGTCCGGCGAGCTCCGCGCCGGCGCCGTGGCTCGCGGTCGCCGATCGACCAGCACCGCGCGCGCCCATGGGAAACACGCCCGGCCGCATCGCGCGGACCGCGGCGCGGCCAAGCTCTTTGTCCGGATAGACCGCGTTCGGGCGCAGTCCAAAGTCGAAGAGGATCGCGCCGGACACGAGCGCGATGTCCGTCCACTTCGTCGAGTAGCCACGCTTCGCGAGGAATTCCGCGGCAGCCCCAGCTGAAGCCTCGAGGCCGTACAAGGAGCCGCCGGCAAAGCACACCACCTCGATGACTTCACGATGCCCCGCGCTCACATCAGGGGATCCGCCGCGCACGTCGATCGAGACGGAAGCACGCCTGCCGAAGGAGAAGACCGTGCATCCGGTCGGACCTTCCTCGTACTCGGCAATGCCGATCTCGAGGCCCGGGAAGTCGAATTCGAGCGCGCGAGCTTTCGGGAACTCGGTGCGCGGGACCGGATGGACCAGATCGTTCGTCACCGGGCCGCTCATCGGAGCGCGCGTTCGATCTGGTCGAGGTGCTCCTTCCGATGCTCGGAGCGGTCGATGAGGAAAGAGCGGCCAAGCGCCTTGAGACCGTCGAGCTTGTCCTGTGGCAACGTCTCGATGAGCCGATCGATCGCGGCGGCCGCCTCGCGCGCCTGCGCTCCGGCGACGCGCGGAGGCGTGTCTCTCCATTGCCGCATCGCCGCGTCGTTGGTGAGATCGGTCACTTCGTCGGTCGCGAAGATCGGCGGCTTTCCCTCGCGTAGATGCTTCTCGAGCCGCGCCACCGCGAGACGATCCCAGAACGCGAGATGAGCGAGCAACCCCGCTGCGGTCCAGCCACCGTCTACCACGACGTCGCGCTCGCCCACCCTCGCGATCAAGGCTTCGAGACGCTCGCGCGCGGCGCGGTTGCGCGCGTTGTGGTCCTTTGTCATTTGCGGAGCGAGTCGCGGAAGGCCTTGTCGGTCGCGACCTTGAGCGCCGTCGCGGCGAGCACGTCTATGACCACGAACGCGCTCTGGTGCGCGTAATCGCTCACCGACGCTTCGCGCATCTTGTGCGAGTGCCCGGGAATCTCCTGCGCGCTGACCGGGAAGCCGATGTAATCGGTCGGCACCTTTTGGGAGACATTCCCGATGTCTCCGGACGCGGTCACCAGATGCCCGCGCGAGGGCGACTTGCCGCGGCGAACGAGCTCCTGCGCGAGCGCATCGCCGAGGAGTTGATTCGCCTCGACCGGCAGGTATGCACGCATCTCGTCGTCGATCTTGACCTTCGTGCCCGTCTGGAGCGCGGCGCCCCGCGCCATGTCCTCGAACATCGCGACCATTTCCCCAAGGGCGCCCATGTCTGCGGCGCGGATGCCGAAGTCGCCCACCGCTCGCGACGGGATGATGTTCGAGGCGACGCCGCCCTCGCGGATGATCCCGTGCACGCGTGCCGTCGACGGAAGGTGCTGCCGCCAACCGTCGACCGCCACAAACAGCGCGATGAGCGCGGTAAGCGCGTTGCGTCCCTTTTCCGGCGAGACGGCGGCGTGCGACGCGAGGCCCTCATAGATCACGCGCTTCACCATGATCCCGAGGAGCTTCTCGCTCACGCTCCAACTGCCTCCGGCGCCCGGGTGCGAGAAGAGCGCGGCCACCGTGTCCTTGAAGACGCCCTTGTCGAGCAGGTCGATCTTTCCCCCGCCCTTCTCCTCTGCCGGCGTGCCCACGAGCTCGATCCCGACTTGGAGATCTTTTGCCTTCGCCGCGGCGGAGAGGAACGCTCCGACGATCGTCATCGAGATCAGGTTGTGGCCGCAGCCGTGCCCCACGTCCGGCAGGGCGTCGTACTCGGCGAGGAGCGCGACCGCGGGCCCCGGCGGGCCGACGCGCGAGCGGAACGCCGTCGCGAGTCCGCCGAGATTGCGCTCCACGGTGTGGCCATGTTTCTCGAGGAGCGCGGTGATGCGACCGACGGCGCGATGCTCCTCGTATGCGAGCTCGGGATCGGCATTGATCTCGCGCGAGAGCTTGATCAGGTCGTCGCGGAAGCCGTCCTTCACTTGGTGATCCGCTCGCGGAGGGCCTTGTCCGTCGCGAGACGGACCGCGGCCCCGCCGAGCGCCTCGGCCGTGATCATCGCGTTGCGGTGCGCGAGATCGCTCGCGCTCGCATCGCGCATCTCGACCGAGTGCCCCGGTACGGGCTTCTCGCTCACCGGGAAACGCACCCAGTCCGTCGGCACCCTTGTCGAGACGTTGCCGAGGTCGGTCGATGCGGTGACGAGAACGCCGCGCACCGGCGTCACGCCGAGGCGCTCGAGCTCGGCCGCGATGACGTCGCCCAGCGCCAGATTCGCCTTCACCGGCTCGTAGTACGGGAGATACTCCGCGATCTCGACCTTCGTGCCGGTGAGGAGCGCGGCGCCCTTCGCGATGTCGCCGAACCGCTCGACCATCCCATCCAGCGTCTCGCGTTCCTTCGCGCGGAGTCCAAAGATCGCCTCCGCCCGCGATGGCACGACGTTCATCGCCTTTCCGCCGTCGTTGATGAAGCCATGCACGCGGGAGTCGGCCTGGAGCTGCTGGCGCCACCCGTCGATCCCAACGAAGAAGCGGATGACCGCGTTCAGCGCGTTGCGCCCTTTTTCCGGCGCGGACCCCGCGTGTGAGGCGACGCCGGTGAAGGTCACGCGCTTTCCGACGACGCCGAGGCCAGTACCGCTGACGACCCAATCGCCCTGTCCCGAGGGATGCGACGAGAGCGCAGCGAGGATCCGGTCAAAGATGCCTTTGCCTAACAGGTCGATCTTGCCGCCGCCGTTCTCTTCAGCCGGCGTTCCGATCAGCTCGACACCCACCTCGAGACGCGCGGCGTTCGCCGCGGCGACGAGGTAGGCACCAACGTTGCTGATCGCTATCAGGTTGTGACCACAGCCGTGCCCGACGTCGGGAAGCGCGTCGTACTCGGCGAGGAGCGCGATCGCCGGACCATCCTTCGGACCGACCCGGGTGCGAAACGCCGTTTCGAGACCGCCGATGCCGCGCTCGACCCGGTGACCGTGGCGCTCGAGAAATGCGCTTATGGCGCCGAGCGCGTGACGCTCCTGATAGGCGAGCTCGGGGTGGGCGTGGATGTCGCGCGAGAGCCCAACGAGGTCGGCCGTCTGGGGCGTGGTCAGAGTCGGCATGTCGCTGTATACTGGCTCCTACAACCTTTCCCCTTCTCACCAGCCGGATGCGCGCGCACCTGAATGCGCCCACCGGACCCACGAAACCAAAGACCTGGGCGACAAGGCCGCAGGCAAGCTAAGGAGCGAACACACCACTTGGACAACCCAGAACTCACACCAGAACAGACCCCCACAAGCAAAGAAACCCCCGTTGCCAGTACATCGAACAGTCCGGCCACCAACGGCCCCGCGACAAACGGCGGGAACGGCGGCGCCGCCACCGCCACAGCCACCCGCCGTGAGGCGCCCTCCGCGGTAGCGAGTCGCAAGTACTACACGATCACCGAGCTCAACGAGGCAAAGCTGAAAGAGCTCGTCGAGATCGGCAAAGAGTTCAGCGTCGAAGGCGCCAGTGGTCTCGGCCAGCAGGACCTGATCACGCGCATCCTGCAGGCGCAGACCGAGGCGCAGGGCCACATCTTCGCCCAGGGCATCCTCGAGATCGTCGAAGACGGTTTCGGTTTCCTCCGGCGCCGCTCACTCCTCCCTTCACCGGAGGATGTGTACGTCGGCTCGAGCCAGGTCCGCCGTCTCGGTCTTCGGACCGGAGACTTCGTGACAGGTGCGACGCGCCCGCCGAAGGACAGCGAGAAGTACTTCAGCCTTCTGCGCGTCGAAGCTGTGAACGGCATCGACCCCGAGCAGGCCAAACGCAGGCCGGTCTTCGAGAACCTCGTGCCGGTCTTCCCCGATGAGATGTTCGACCTCGAGACCGACAGCACGAACCTCAGCCAACGCCTCATCAACCTGGTAAACCCTCTCGGTTACGGCCAGCGCGCGCTCATCGTGTCGCCGCCCAAGGCAGGCAAGACGCAGCTCTTGAAGGACATCGCGAACGGCATCTCCGGGAACCATTCCGACGTCCACATCATGGTCGTGCTCGTCGGCGAGCGGCCCGAGGAAGTCACCGACATCCGCCGCTCCATCAAGGGCGAGGTGTTCTCGTCCACCTTCGACGAGCCTACCGAGAACCACACTCGCGTCGCCGAGCTCGCGCTCGAGCGCGCGAAGCGTCTCGTCGAGACGGGCCGCGACGTGGTCATCCTCCTCGACTCCATCACCCGCCTCGCGCGCGCGTACAACCTCGCGGTCCCGCCATCCGGCCGGACCCTCTCCGGTGGCATGGACCCTGTCGCGCTCTACCCGCCGAAGCGTTTCTTCGGCGCGGCGCGAAACATCGAAGGCGGTGGATCGCTCTCGATCTTCGCGACCTGCCTCGTCGACACCGGCTCCCGTATGGACGACGTGATCTACGAAGAGTTCAAAGGGACCGGAAACTCCGAGATGATCCTTGACCGCAAGCTCCAGGAGCGCCGCACGTTCCCCGCGATCAACATCCCCGCTTCAGGCACACGCCGCGAGGAGATGCTGCTCGCGCCCGAGGTCATGCGACAGGTCATCCTGCTGCGAAAGATGCTCTCGGCCGTCGGTCAGATCGAAGGCACGGAGCTCCTCCTGCAGCGACTCGGGAAGACCAAGACGAACAAGGAGTTCCTAGCCGCCATCGCGAAGTCGATGGAAGAGAAATAATCCGCGAAGCGAGTTAGGGACGACAGCACCCAGGTCCGAAACACCGCGTTCCTTCTCTGGATCTTCGCGTTCCTCGTCTGTCTGGCGATCCTCGGCTTTATCGGATTCGGCTACGTCGGGCACGCGCTTGACGCCCTCCCGAAGCTCGGCTGAGCCCGCGGCTTACATCACCGATTCGTCCTCCAGCCAGGGCAGCCGAAGCAAACGCTCGCGCAGATAGCGATCGGGTGGGATGAACTGCGGGTTCTGACGCAGCAGGCCATGGCTCAACACGAGGGGGTGCGTCTCGAGCGCTCCATACGCGATCGCGCGAGCCGGTATGCGCCCGAGGTCGTACGGGCAGAGGCCGACGACGGGCAATTCGGCGATGACCTCGTTCATCTTCGACTCGAACCAGAGGAAATCCTCCGGGGGCGGGAAGCGCGGCACGTTCCAGGCGACGATGCCGACGAACCGCACCAGCGCGAACCCGCGCCCGCGACACGCTTCGAGTGGCACGACGAAGTTCTCGAGCTGCTGGTCAACATCCGGGTCGGATTGTCCGACTACGATCCGGCCTGCCCGGCGATCGGCCGAGAGGTCGCGACCCACTTGCGCTTCGACGTCTCGTAACAGGCGTTCGCCCACGCCCGGCTCGCCGAAGCAAAACAGCGCTTCATCTGGGCGATCCACTGCCTCTCGCATGAACTGCAGCACGGCAGGCCGCAGCTCGGCTTCCCCGTAATGGAGGAGCGCGACGTGGCTGGGAACCGGGAACACGGGCGCGTCGACCGCGCCGGCGCGGCCGCTCACTCCTTCGTTACCCAGCCATTTCGGTACGCGCGAGCGACGGCCTCCAAACGCGAGCTCGCCCCGAGCTTCTCGATCACCGCCCGGACGTGGCCGCGGACGGTCGTGTACTGGATCCGGAGCTTCGCGGCGATCGCGCGGTTGTCGAGGCCTGCCGCCATGACCTCCAGCACCTCGCGCTCTCGCGGCGTAAGCCGCTTGAACACGTCCCCGCTCGGAGTCCTCGTGTCGGCCGGGAGTGGAGAGTTCGTCCGAGTCCCGCCGCTGACGACTCTATGGATCAGGACCAAACCGGCACCATCGCCGCGAAGCGCCGCGGCCGATGTGAGATAAGACCGTTCGCTCCCCCGGCTCGCGCGGTGCTCGATCTCGAAGTAGGTCGCCTTTCCCTCGAACACAGCCGCGATCGCGTTCCCGACCGCTTGCGCAATAGGTTCGTGGTGCCTCCGGTACGCCTCGAGAAGATTCTTCCCGATCGGTACTCGCGGGAGATCGGTTTGGCTTTCCAGAGCAGCCCACGCGTCGTCGGCCCAGGTGACGTTCCCGTCGGGATCGACTATCGCGATCGCGCCACGCTGCAGGTGAAGGGCGTCCTGGACCAACTCCCGGTCGGCCACCCAGGGAGTGTGCGCCCCCTCTGAATACCCTCCAAATGAAGGGGACCACACGAAGGTTGCGGGGCCACCGTGGCCGGACGAAAGTGTGAGGTCTGACCGACCGAACGATCGGGCGGGCGCAGCGGCGGCCTGAGGAAAAGCGCGCACGTCTTCTGGCCGCCGCGAGGACCGCCTTTGGAGAGACCGGCTACGGTGCGAGCGTTCACGAGATCTGTCAGGCGGCGGGCGTGGGGATCGGCACCTTCTACCACCAGTTCCCCGACAAGTCCGACCTCATGCGGTTTCTCATGGACGAAGAGCATCAGTACCGCGTCCGCGCGTTCGATGCGCTCTCGGCGGACAACCTCGCGGAGGAGATCACGCGCGTTCTTGCGGGATCGGATCCCCCGTTGTTGCGCGCGATGTGGGAAGCCTGCGGCATCGATGAGCGGCTGCGCGACTTCGGGCGCGGTCTACGGGTAGAGACGCATGAGCGGCTCGCCGCGGCGGTCGCACGCGCTCGGCAGGCCCGCAACATCCGACGTCCTGCCCTCGACGCGAGCACTGCTGCGTGGGCGACCCTGCGGATGGGTGCCGCGGCGACCGATCCCGCGGGGACCGACGACATACCGAAAGTCATCGAGGTCCTCGCTTTCGGCGGGATCGACGACCTGGAGCGCGTCCGGGCCTGATTTCGGCCGCGGCACGCCACCTGCCGCACTCTCGCGGAGCATGGACCGCATCCGGCTCGACATGCACATGCACACCGAGTACTCGCGCGATAGCCGCGTCGCCCTCGCCGAGTTCGCGGAGCTCGCGCGCAAGGCGCAGCTCGGTGCGGTGTGCATCACCGATCACGACACCATCGAGGGCGGCCTCCGCCTCCGCGAGATGGAGACCGGCCTTCAGGTGATCGTCGGCGAGGAGATCACGACCGCCGACGGCGAGCTCGTGGGTCTCTACCTCAAGGAGAAAGTGCCGCCAGGGCTCACCGCCGACCGTAGCGTCGATCTCATTCACGAGCAGGGCGGGCTCGCGTACGTCCCGCATCCGTTCAGCCGGAACCGCCGCCGCCACCTGCGCCGGGCCGCGCTCGAGCGCGTGGCGCCGAAGCTGGACATCGTCGAGGTGTTCAATGCTCGCGAGGTGGCGTCGTCGAGCAACGTGCGCGCGCTCGAATTCGCACGCGCCCACGATCTCCCGGGCGGGGTCGGAAGCGACTCGCATCGCCCGATCGAGATCGGCCGCGCCTACGTGGACGTCGCGCCCTTCGTGACTCCGCAGGAGCTCCTGATCGCGCTGCGCGAGGGCAAGGTGACCGGAACTCTCTCAGGCATCAGCATCCACATGCGCACCTGGGTCGACATCGGCCGCAAGTTCATGCGAACACGCGTAGCGCGCCTTCGCAGCAGCGCACGGTGACCGGGAGGCGCCCCGCGATCTGACCGTCGGCGTGGACCGGAACGGCCTCCGACGACGCGATCTCAATCACCTTCCCTCGCAGCAGCCGGGGCGGCTTGCCCGGACGGCCCGTGTGCCAGATCCTCGCCATCGAGTCGGTCATGTCGGCGTTCGGCACGATCGGCAGCGCCCAGCCGTAATACGGACTGTTCACGATCAGGATCTGCAGAACGCGGTGGCGTTCGGTCTTCCCGTCGACGGTGATCTCCACGCGATGCGACCCTGCCGTCGCCCAGCGCACGATCCGCCGGAACGCGGGACCCCAGCGTCCGCGTTCTGCCAGACGCGCCGCGCCGAACGCGTCGGCGTCCAGACCGATTCCGCACGTCTCGAAGAACACCTTTCCCGCGACCTCGCCCACGTCCGAGCGCTTGACCTTCCGTTCCGCGATGACGCGCGCCGCGTCGATCGGCTTGAGCGGGATTCCGAGACCGTTCGCGATGTTCATGTAGCTACCGAAAGGGAGGATCCCGAGGGTCACAGCCGTCTCGAGCAGGGCGATCGCGGCTGGCGCGACGGTGCCGTCACCGCCCGCGACGAGCACCACGCGGAAGCCCTCGGCCAGCGCGGCCTTCGCGAGGTCGGCGGAGGTCGGACCGTCCGTCCCGGTCTCGCGCCGATCGATCTCGAAGCCGGCGGCGCCCAGGAGGCGCACGCACTCCGCGAGGTCGCCTTCCTCGGCGTGCCGCATGCCGGCCGCTGGATTGACGATCAGAAGCGCGCGTTCCGCGATGCCCATCTCGCAAGCTTCAGTGGCACGTCGCGGGCCACCTCAAGTTCAGGTCGCTTTTTGTGTCACCACCATCGGAGGGATCGACGGTTCGCCCGACCGCGACCGGACTCGCCACGGCGTTCTTCCGTCTGTATCTGCTCGAGAGTCTCGCCGCCGGCCAGGCTCGCCCTGCGGCGCTGCTCGCCGCGATCGCGGCGGAGCGGCTGCCTTTCGCGGCAGGTGCGTTCGGTCGCGCCCTGCAGTCGCTGGTGGAAGGTGGATACCTCGCGCCAGGCGCCGCCGCGACCGTCTGCCTCACGTCGCTCGGCGCGGCTGAGCGTATGGCCGAGCGCGAGCGATGGTCGGTGATGTTGCCAACGCTTGTCCGTCTCTTGGGAGACGCCGAGCCCCGTCCGTTTCCGGTGGTCGGAGAGGCGCCTCCGCCCCGCGAGCGCCCGGTGGCTGAGGCATACCTCGATCGGGTACTCGTGGCTTCGGTCCGCGAACGGATCGCCGCGGCGCGCGACGGTGGACCGGCCTTCGCGGTCGTCCTGGCGCAGATCGACGTCGATGCGGTCGGCGAGGCGACGCGCCGCGCGATGGTCCACCGAGCGATCCGCGCGACCCTCGGCGCGACCGCGACGCTGTTCGGGGGCGACGTGAGCGCCTACCGCTACGGCGATTCGGGTGTCGCCGCGGTGGCGCCGGACGGACGCGACGGCGCGCGCGCGGAGCGACTTTGCATGCTCGTGCGCGCCCGGCTTGACGAGCTCATGCGCACGATGACATCGACCGTGCGCGCATTTGGAAGCGCTCGTTGGAATGTTCGCGCCGGCGCCGCCGCATGGAGCGAGGAGATCGGGACAACGACGCTCTTGCTCCGACGCGCGGAGCAAGCTCTGTCCCTGGACGGTGAGCGGCGCGATGCCGCCTGACACCTCGAGATACGATACCTAGGCATTCATGCCAGCAAAGCGTCAAGAACGTACAGATACGTCGGTTCGGGTCGGTGAGGCGGCCGAGCTCCTCGGTGTCTCGGTCGACACGCTTCGTCGCTGGACTGCATCCGGCCGCCTGCGCGTGAGGCGATCCGCGGGCGGCCAGCGTCTCGTCGCCCTCGCGGACCTGCGCCGGCTGCAGGAGGATCGGCGCAAGCGCGAGCGCCCGCGGGTCGCACAGTCCGCGCGGAACCGGTTCCCCGGGGTCGTGACGCGTGTAGAG
>VBGU01000352.1 GCA_005881085.1 Chloroflexota bacterium
CCGCGCTCGGGATGGGCAACCCCATCGCGTATCTCGCCCCGTACGTGTGGCGCGTGATCAAGGAGGTGCCGTCACCCGCGAGCGATCTCGTCGACCTGAACGCCGGCGCGAAGTGCTACGACCCCGCGCCCGTCCGCGCCGTCGCCGAACTCCTCCACGGGATCGGCCTGGTGCGCCGACGGCTCGGCGAGATCCGCTGCCCGGCGCTCGTCGCGCACGCCGTGTCGGACCGTCTCGTCCCGATCCGCTACGCCCACGAGCTCGCGGCGCGGCTGGGCGGACCGGTCACGACGCTCTTCCTCGAAGGCACCGGGCACGCGATCACCGTCGACGCGCGTCGTCGCGACGTCGCGGAGGCGAGCATCGCGTTCCTCCGCCAGGCGATCGCCGCACCGCAGCGCGCCGCGTAGCAAGGACCAGCCGGCGCGCCGTCAGCGCTTTCGGGTTTTGCCTTTGGCGCGAGTTGTCGGCTTCTTCTTGGCCTTGGGCTTTGCGCGCTCGGGAAGCCTCTTGCTCCCCGTCTCGCGGTTCCACTCCTCGTAGGTCTCTTTCGAGATCTCGCCCTTCACGAGGAGCTCCGCGAACTTGCGGCGTTGCGCCTGACTCTTGAACGGCACGCGCCGAGATTACATCCGTTCCAGCGCGCGCAGCACGTCGCGAAACAGCGCGACCTGCGCGGTGCGGTCGAGGCCGTACCAGGGCACGGTCAGGCCGATGGCGTCGGCGTGCGCGCGCCAGAGCCTCACCCGTTCGGCGAGCTCGTCGAGGACGGCGACGCCGAGCTGGTCGAGGCATCGCTCCTCGACGATCCGCGCGGCCTCGGTCCGCCGGCGGTCTGCGAGAGCCGCAAGGATCGCGTCGGCCTCCTCGCGGAGCCCGGACTCGTCGAGGACGCGGCGATACGCTGGCACCGTGTACGTCGTCATCTGCAGCGCCAGGGACGTACGGTCGCGTCCGACGACGAGCGGGATGAGAACCGGAGGTGCGCCGCGCTTCGCTCGTGCGGCGCCGTGCGCGAGCGCCGGACGAATGATCCGATCGAGATAGGTCGGCGTGCAGAACGTGTGCGCCGCGAACCCGTCCGCGATTTCGCCGGCCACGGCCGTCATGACGGGGTTCACACCGGCGACGTAGATCGGGATCGCCGGCCACCCCTCATCGGAGCCAGGTGAAAAGACCGGCTGGCGGATCGCGTAGAACTCGCCTTCGTAGCGGCCGTGTCCTTTGCGGTAGGCGTCCCAGCACGACCGCACCGCAAGCACGTAGTCCCGCATGCGAGCGGCGGGGCGGTCCGCCTCGAGCCCGAAACGCGAGAGCAGCGTCGGCCCGACCTGGCTGCCCAGTCCGAGGACGAACCGCCCGTTCCCGTATCCCGCGAGGTCCCACGCGGCCTGCGCCGTGGCGGCGGGCGAGCGCGAGAATGCGACCGCGACGTCGGTCCCGACCGTGACCCGCGTCGTGACGCGCAACGCGGCCGCTGATAACAGGTATGGCTCGCGCCGGACGTCGCTGACCCAAACCCCTGAGGCACCCGCGTTCTCGGATTCGGCAGCGAGCTGCTCCGCCTCGCGCATCGTGACGCTGCCCGGGAGCCCGACCCCTGGTCTCGCGCTCATCTTTCCACGGGAAGACCCGCTGCCATCCACGCACCGAACCCGCGGACCACATCCGTCGTTTCGGTAAAGCCGAGCTCCTGCAAGCGAACCGCGGCGAGGCTCGACGAATAGCCATCCCGGCAAATCAGAATGAGTCGGTCTTCGCGACCGGTGAGCTCGGCGCTGTGAGTCGCCGAGGCGGGGTCAACGCGCCACTCGAGCACGCTGAGCGGTATCCGCAGCGCTCCGGGGATGGCTGCCTCGCGCGCGATCATGTCGCCGTCACGGGTGTCCACGAGCGTCCACCCATGAGACATCGCCGCGACCGCGCCGGCGGGTGTGAGCCGTCGGAGGCGGGCCTGAACCTCGGCAAGGACGGCGTCGATGGTGCGGCGGGTCACTTTGTCCACAAGAATGTCAGGTGTGAATCATGGCTTCAGCCCGACGGAGCTGCGAAGGCTGCGCGCCCTGGGAACCCCATACGGCGTTCAACACTTCCTCGACGACATGCCCTACCACCTCGGCACGACCGCGTGGTCGCCGAGACGAGTCCTGCGCGAGCGCACGGCGCACTGTCTCGAGGCCGCGATATTCGCGGCGGCGGCGCTGCGCGCGCTGGGTTTTCCCCCGCTCCTC
>VBGU01000353.1 GCA_005881085.1 Chloroflexota bacterium
TCAGACCGCGCGGCACCTTCGACGTGTTGTGATCGCCGAAGGGCGAGCATTCGAGACAGAAACTCCGCCGGTAAAGTGAACGCACCGTCCCGTCGATAACCATCTTTGCGGGAAAGTCACGTCCACACGCGACACAAACGAGCGACTTGGGAGGCCGGAGGACCGGCTTTCGCGGCTTGCCGAGCGGCTGGTATGGACGGCAGTCGAGACAGTGTTTACGGCCGCGGAGATTGCATCTCCGACCCTCGATAAGAACCTCGATTGCGAAACTCGCTCCGCAGTTCAGGCAGACCAACACAGGGCCGATAGAACATAGGTTCTAGCGTCGTGTCAATAGGACCGAGCGGGTGGATCCGCTCCTGGGATCTGCTCCTCGGGGAGGACTCGAACCTCCGACCAATCGGTTACGTACAACCCCGAGATTTCCCTCGGGCACGGACTATCTCTTCGCCATGGCCCAGTTCGGGCTTTAGGCGCCGGGCGCATTAGTCTCTGAACCTTCCCGAGGCGTTTCCTCGGGCTTGGCTGCGGATTGCCATGGCGCTTGCGCGCTTTAGGTTTCCCGACAGTTCACCCAGTTACACCCCTGAGTTTCCCCAAGGGGCTGCCCTTAACCATGAGCCGACTGCTCTACCGCTGAGCTACCGAGGACCGTACGCGCGATTCTACGGTATGAACCGATCACCGATAACCCTCGACCCAACTCGGCCTAAGTGGACGTATTCATTTCCTCGAGACAGCAGCAACGATCGGGGCAGATCGTTTCCTCTCTTGGCCGCACTGGTTCGGCGACAATCTCACACGTCCTTGAACGCCCGACGCGCCGCCGCGTCCTCGGCCTCCGCGCCCGCACTCCGTAGGCTCGATTCGCGTACCTTCCTCCGCGGCGTCGTCGAGAGAATCCAGAAGGAGATCCCCGCGGACTTCCCGCCGATTCATTCGACGGCGTATTCGTACATGGCGCAGCTCTGGTCGGGCAACAAGCAGCTGCACTACGAGGCCTGGATACGCGAGCGCCTCGGCGTGATCGAGGTCGGCCTGCACTTCGAAGCGGATGCCCTCACGAACGCTCGTCTCCTCGCCGCGTTTCGCGCACGCGAGCGCGCCATTCGCCGCGCTCTCGGAGCGGACGTGCGGATCGAAACGTGGGACAGAGGGTGGGCGCGCGTGTGGGAGCCGATCGCGCTCGCCACACTCGATCGGGCCTTCCTCGAGCGGATCGGGGACCGCATCGCCACCTACGTGACGGTGCTCGAGCCCCTCCTCCGTTCCGAAGTGCCATCCGATGTCGCGTGGAGCGAATCGAGACCGCGTCGCTAGGACGCGACCGCTTATGCTCCGCGCCGACGTGTACCCGGCGGTGACGCCGCCGAGGAAGGGAGACGCTTTGTGACGGTCCAAGCAGTATCGGCCGCGCTCGCGCCCGCCGCGGTCATGACGCGGGTGGTCGCGTACATCATCGACCTGATCGTCCTCTTCATATTCGGGGTATTGATCCTTGGCGGGCTCGTCAGCGATGGCACGATCGTGGGCGGCATCACGCGCGCGATCATCTACGCGGTCTTGAGCTTCCTGTACTTCGGCTACACATGGACGGCCTGGCGCGCGTCGCCCGGGCAGCGGCTCCTCGGGCTTATGACGGTGAACGAGGCCGATGGCGCCGCGCTCACCTGGAATCAGGCGACGAAGCGCTGGGCGTTCCTCTTCGGCCCCTCAGTCTTGAACTCGCTGTTCCAGTTCAGCGGGCTCTCATTCATCGTCGGCCTCCTGCTGCTCTGCTACGGCATCTACCTGCTCTACACGACGGCGACCGA
>VBGU01000065.1 GCA_005881085.1 Chloroflexota bacterium
GCCTCGACCGGACGTATCAGCTCAACTTCGGCGGCAACACCGACTTCCTCAACATGCTCGAGCGCGAGCGCCTGGAGTCGAAGAAGATCAGCAAGACGAACGCGGTGACGAGCATGCTCGACTACCCGCTCGATGCGAAGGACGTCCACGTCGGCCCGTCGGACTACGTCCCGTGGCTCCTCGACCGCAAGTGGTGCTACATCCGCATGGAAGGGACCACCTTCGGGGACGTCCCGTTGAACGCCGAAGTCAAGCTCGAGGTCTGGGACTCGCCGAACAGCGCCGGCGTGGTCATCGACGCAATACGCTGCTGCAAGCTCGCACTCGATAGAGGCCTCGGCGGCACGATCGTCGCGCCGTCGGCGTACTTCATGAAGTCGCCACCGCGCCAGATCCCGGACGACCGCGCGCGCGAAGGCGTGGAGGAATACATCAAGGGACGCTCGGGTCAGCAGACGCTCGCCGGAGCCAGCTAGGTGCTCGATCATCTATTGCACGGATCGGCGTTTTGGGGCTGGCGCCTCGGTGCGACACTCGCTCAGCGCCTCCCGTCGTGGATCACCTATCCGGCCGCCGTGGTCGGCGGCGAGATGGCCTATCTCTTCTGGGTCGGGCGGCGTCGGATCGCCAAGCAGAACTTCGCCATCGTCCTCTCCCTCCCGGCCGGCGACCGCGAGGTCGCGCGCGTGGCGCGGCGCTCGTTCCGCAACTTCGCCAAGTACCTCGTCGAGATCATGCGGTTCCCGAGCCTCGACACTGAGGACTTCGCGCGCTTGGTCAACATCGATCCGCGCTCGTGGTCCTATTTCCGGGCCGCACACGATCACGGGCGTGGCCTCATTTTCGTTTCGATGCACTTCGGAAACTTCGAGATCGGCGGGGCGCGCATCGCGGACGTCATGCCGCTCAACGTCATCGCCGACGAGCTCGAGAACCAGCGGCTCATGGATCTCCTCGTCGCGAACCGAGCGCACAAGAACGTGAAGCTCCTACCGCCCGAGGGGGCGGTCCGGCAGGTGCTCCAGGCGCTGCGCCGCAACGAGATGGTCGGACTGATGATGGACCTCGGCCCGCGCGCGAAGGAACTCGACAACGTCGAAGTCATGTTCTTCGGCGAGAGAACAGCGTTCCCGACGATCGCAGCGAACCTTGCGCGAGTCTCGGGTGCCCCGATCGTCGTCGCCGCCGTGACGCGCGAGCGCGACAACACGTTCCGTGGGGTCGCTCTGCCGCCGATCTTCGTCGAGCGGACGAAGCAGGCCGCGCACGACATCGAGCGCACGACGCAGACGATCGTTCACGGACTCGAGCAGCTCGTCCGCGGCGATCCCGACCAGTGGTACATATTCCGCCCCATGTGGACCCGGCCCGAAGGCACCGTCTAGCGCATGGGCGCTGCGCGAGGGCTCGCGCGAGCGGCGGAGTGGGCGCTGCCGAGGGTGCCGCCGGTCTGGCAGGGGCCGATCTCGGAAATTGTCGGGACGATCGCGTACCTCGCGGTGCCACGGGCGCGCGCCGCGGTCCGCGCGAACCTGGCGATCATCGCGCCGGAGCGCTCCTTGAGCGCTCGACGTGTGTTCGTGAACCAGGTACGCCAGTACCTCGAGGTGTTCCAGATCCCGCGGCTCGACCGCGCGCGCTTCGACGCGATCGTCCGCGTCGAAGGCTGGGAGAACTTCCTGTGCGCCCAGCGCCTTGGCAAGGGGGTGATCTTTGGCAGCGCGCACCTCGGTCCGGTCGCGCTCGTCGGTCAGATCCTGATCACCCGCGGGTACACGCTCACGCTTCCGGCTGAGAAGACCGATTCCGAATTCATGCACGCCGTGAACCGCGCGCGGCAGGCGCAAGGCCTCGTGCTCGTGCCCATCGATTCGGCGCTCGGCATCCATCGGGTGATCCGCGACAGCGGTGTGCTCGGGATCCTCGCGGACCGTGCGGTCACGGGGGTGGGCGAAACGGTCGAGTTCTTCGGACGGCCTGCTCTGCTCCCGTCGGCGCAGGTCGCCCTGGCGCTCCGCACAGGCGCGGCCCTCGTTCCCGCATTCGCGTGGCGCGAGAAGGGTCTCCTCTTCGCCCGGATCGAAGAGCCGCTCGAGCTCATGTCGACGGGCGATCGCGACGCTGACGTCCGCACCGGCGTCCGTCAGTTCGCCGCGCGCCTCGAGCGGTACATCAAGGACCATCCCGAGCAGTGGACGGTCTTCGAGCGGGTCTGGGGATAAAAGATGAGTGAGCGACGGAGCCGAGCTGCTTGAGCGAGATGGGCCGGGCTGATCTGCAGCTGCACAGCGACCTCGGTGACGGTCTTTCTTCGATCGAGGAGATCCTCGACGCTGCGGAGCGGGCCAGGCTCGACGTGATCGCGCTGACCGATCACGACGACATTCGCGGTGCATTCGCGCTGCGCGAGCTCGCGGCGCAGCGGTCGAGCCCGGTGGCCGTCGTTCCGGGCGTCGAGGTGACGACGCGATCGGGCCACCTCCTCGCGCTCTGGATCGAGGACGAGATCCCCATGTTCTGCTCCCTCGCGGAGGCGCTCTCGCGGATCCACAAGGCCGGGGGAACGGCGATCGTGCCCCATCCCCTCTCTTACCTGACCTTCTCGATCGGCGAGGGCGCGCTGCGCCAGCTCGCGGCCTACGGCGACGACGCGCGGATGGTCGACGCGATCGAGATCCGCAATCCCTCGTATGCCGGACGCGTCCGCGCATCGCGTGCCGCATGGCTCAACACCCACGTGTTGCGGGTCGCCGAGACCGGGTCGAGCGACGCGCACCACGCGGCGCTCGTCGGGACGTGTTGGACGGACTTTCCCGGAAGCACGCCCGACGACCTCAGAGCCGCGCTACGAGGCCATGCGACCGCGGCGGACGGGCGCGGCTGGACGCTCCGCGAGCACCTCGACGGAGCCGCCACGCAGCAGTGGCGATCCATGGTCCGCGACCCCATAAAGCGTGCTCGCCGCAGAATGACAAGCGCTGGGGGCGGCAAGAAGAAGAAATCGTGAAGATAGGGATCGTCTCGCCTTACGCGTATCCGCGACCGGGTGGCGCGAATTCATACATCCGCGAGAGCTACTCGGAGCTGCGTCGCCTGGGACACGACGTACGGATCATCACGGCGCCGTGAGGTGACGACCCGCCCGCGCAGGACGTCATCCAGATCGGGCAGGCGATCGCGGTCCCGTACAACGGAGCGATCGGGCGGATCACGCTGTCGCTCCGTCTCGAGTGGCTCGTCTCACGCATGCTCGAGCGCGAGCAGTTCGACATCATTCACCACCACGAGCCGCTCGTGCCATTCCTCTCGATGCAGATCCTCGACTCGGCACGGTGCCCGCAGGTGGCGACGTTCCACGCCTTCGGAGGTTTCTCGTTCTCGTACTGGGCCGGCAGGCCGATCGGTAACCGCTACATGAACAAGCTCGATGCCCGGATCGCAGTCTCGAGCGCCGCGCGCCACTTCATCTCGACGTATTTCCCAGGCGACTACCGGATCATCCCGAACGGGGTCGACGTCCAGTTCTATGCGACCGCCAAGCCGTTTCCCGAATACAACGACGGCAAGATCAACATCCTCTTCGTCGGCAGGCTCGAGCCTCGAAAGGGCGCGATGTACCTCATGGAGGCCTACGCGAAGCTCAAGCCGAAGCACCCCGAGCTCCGCCTGATCCTGTGCAGCGTCGGGCCGCTGCTCGGGCGGCTCCGCCGTTTCGTCCGGCAAAACCGCCTCGAGGACGTGCTCTTCGCGGGGCGGGTGTCGGACGCCGACAAGGCCCGCTTCTACAAGACCGCGCACATCTTCTGCGCCCCCTCGACCGGTCAGGAGTCCTTCGGGATCGTCCTGCTCGAAGCCATGGCGGCAGGGCTGCCGGTCGTGGCGAGCGACATCCACGGGTACAAGCGTGTCGTACAGCGAAATGTCACGGGGCTTCTGGTCGAGCCAAAGGATCCGGACGCCATCGCCGGCGCCCTCGAACGCCTGCTCTGCGAGCCGGCCCTGCGCGAGCGCCTGGGCCAGGCCGGAGCCCGGCGCGCACCGGAGTACGACTGGTCCCACGTCGCCGCTCAGCTCGTTGAACTCTACGAAGAGGTCATTCGTACGAGAGGCGTGCGCTAGAGTCTCGCCTCGAGGGGGTGGTCCTCATGTTCAACCGGCAGATCGCCGCGTTCGCCGTCGCGCTCGCTCTCCTGCTCGCGGCTTGCACGCCCGCACCGAAGGGCGGCGCAGCCACGCAGTCGGCCTCCGGCGCCGAGCAGCCGCAAGCGGGCGGAACGCTCACCTTCATCGTGAACGCCGTGCCGCCGTCGTTCGATGGCCACCGGGAGACGACCTTCGCGCTCCTGCACCCGGTCGCGCCCTTCTACAGCACGCTCTACAAATTCGATCCAAACGACCTCACCAAGGTGATCCCTGACGTTGCCGCGGCCATGCCGGAGCTCTCAGCCGACAAGCTGTCGGCGACGATCAAGCTACGCACGGACGTGAAGTTCCACGACGGCACGAAGATGACGAGCGACGACATCGTCGCCACCTATCAGAAGATCATCTTCCCGCCGACCGGCGTTCTTTCGCCGCGTGCGGGCGCCTACGCCGCCGTCGAGAGCATCAGCAATCCGGCTCCCGACACCGTCGTCTTCAAGCTCAAGTACCCGTCGGCTTCGTTCGCCACGAATCTCGCCTCGCCGTGGAACTTCGTCTACAGCGCGGCGAAGCTCAAGACGGACATCCATTGGTACGAGAAGAACGTCCTGGGCACGGGACCCTTCACCTACGTGTCCTATACGGCGGGACAGGAATGGGTCGGCAAGAAGTTCGCAGACTACTTCGCCAAGGACAAGAACGGCGTCCAGCTCCCCTACCTCGATGGATACAAGGCGCTCATCATCACCGACGCGAACGCCGAGGTGAACGCAATCCGCAGCAAGCAGGCGTCGATCGAGTTCCGTGGCTTCACCCCGCAGCAGCGCGACACTCTCTCGAGCGCGCTCGGCACCTCGCTCGCGATCCAGGAAGCGCCGTGGATCTGCGTGAACTACATCGTCCCGAACACAAAGAAGCCGCCGTTCGACGACGTTCGCGTGCGCCAGGCGCTCACGCTCGCGATCGACCGGTATGCCGGCAGCACCGCTCTCCAGAAGATCACGATCGTGAAGGACGTCGGCGGGCTCATGCGGCCGAAGGGCCCGTTCGCTCAGGCCGACGCGGACCTGCAGAAGATCGCGGGCTTCGGCACCGACGGCGCCGCCAACAAGGCAAAGGCGAAGCAGCTCCTCGCCGACGCGGGCCAATCGAACTTGACGTTCAAGTTCCTCAATCGGAACATCACGACGCCGTACGAGCCGGTCGCGCTTTTCGTGCTCGATCAGTGGAAGCAGATCGGCATTAACGCGACCCATGACGTGAAGGAGACCTCCGCGTATCAGGCCGACCTGCGCGCGGGGAACTTCGAGGTCGCGCTCGACTTCAACTGCGACTTCCTCGACGAGCCCGACCTGCAGCTCGCCAAGTTCTGGTCCGCCTCGGGTCTCGGCAAGGGCCTCAACTTCGCCTACTACGACGACGCGACGCTCGACAAGATGATCGACGGCCAGAGCCGCGAGACCGATCCGGCCAAGCGCAAGGCGCTCGTCGCCGACATCGAGAAGTACGCGATGGACACGAAGGCCTACCAGTACCCGGTGCTCTGGTGGTATCGGATCATCCCGTACCTCAACACCGTGCGCGGCTGGCGCATCGGCTCGAACCACTACACCAACCAGGATCTCGAGACCGTCTGGCTCGCGCAGAAATAACGCCGAACTAGCGGACTGACGGGAGCCGTCCGAGACTTACCGGATGCGCCGGTACGTCGCCGGGCGGCTCCTGCTCATGATTCCGACGCTCATCGGCGTCGCCATCCTGACCTTCGTCATCATGCGTGCCGTTCCCGGCGACATCGTGGCACTCAAATACGCGGGCTCTCCGGTGCCCCAGTCGGTCATCGACGAAGAGCGCCACCAGCTCGGCCTCGACAAGCCGATGTGGGAGCAGTTCACCGACTGGATGGGCGAGATCGCGCGCTTCGACCTCGGCACCTCGCTCTGGACGGGGCATTCGGTCGTCGAGGAAATCCAGATCCGCCTTCCGCTATCGATCGAGCTCGCGATCATCGCCACGCTTCTCGCTGTCGTTATCGCGATCCCTCTGGGGGTCGTCGCCGCGGTGCGACAGGACACCTGGGTGGACTATGCGATCCGCCTGTTCTCGATCGGCGGCCTCGCCCTGCCGAGCTTCTGGATCGGCCTGCTCATGGTGCTCGCGACGATCACGTTCTTCGGATGGGCGCCTCCGCTCGTCTTCACGGCGATCACCGAGGACCCCATCGCGAATCTCTCGCAGATGATCCTTCCCGCGCTCTCGGTGGGGTATCGCTATTCGGCGGTCTCAATGCGGATGACGCGCTCGACGGTGCTCGAGGTCCTCCGCGAGGACTACGTGCGCACCGCCCGCGCGAAGGGCGTGAGCGAGCGCCTCGTCGTGATGCGACACGCGCTCCGGAACGCGCTGTTGCCGGTCATTACGGTGATCAGCCTCGAGTTCGCGTTCCTTATCGGCGGCTTGGTCGTCACCGAGCAGGTCTTCAACCTGAACGGGATCGGCAAGCTGCTGGTCGACGCCGTCGCCCACCGCGATTACACGCTCATCCAGGCCCTCGTGCTGCTACTCGCGTCGGTGTTCGTGCTCATCAACTTCGTCGTAGACATGGTCTACGTCGTCCTCGACCCGCGGATCCGCTACTCGTGACGGAGATGGCGCAGGCGGCGGTGCGCGATTCGGACGACGTCGCGAGGCGCCGCTACCTCGAGTCGACCGGGCCGCGCCGGTTCGCGCGGTTCTGGGGTGAGTTCATCCGGCGGCGTCCCCTCGGCACGGCGGGGGCGGTGCTGATCATCGTCATGCTCCTTACGGCGGCGCTGGCGGACCGGATCGCCCCATATGACCCGACCGCGTTCAACTTCGCCGATCTCCTCCAAGGGCCGTCGCTCCAGCACCTGCTCGGGACGGATCCCTTCGGACGCGACGTGTTCACGCGGATCGTTTACGGCTCCCGGACCGCGCTGCTCGTCGGCTTCACCGCCTCGTTCGTGGGCTGCACGCTCGGCCTGGTCCTGGGAGTGCTCGGCGCGTACCTGGGCGGCCGCGTGGACCAGCTCATCCAGCGCCTCATGGACGTCCTCCTGAGCTTCCCGCTCATCGTGATCGCCATCGCCGTGGTCGCGGCGCTTGGGACGGGCGAGGGCAAAATCGGCAACGTCATCGCCGCAATCACGGTCCCGATCATCCCCCGCGTCGCGCGCGTCGTGCGTTCGAGCGCGCTCAGCATCGTGAACATGCCGTACATCGAGGCCACGCGTGCGGTCGGCTCCGGAGCGGTCCGCATCATGTTCCGCCACGTCGCACCGAATGTGTTCGCGCCATACCTGATCATGCTGACCGCGTTTCTGGGACAGGCGATCCTGCTCGAGGCTTCGCTCTCGTTCCTTGGCCTCGGCGTGTTCGAGCCGACGCCGTCGTGGGGACTGATGCTCCGCGGCGCCGGCATGCAGTTCCTCGAGCAGGCACCGTGGCTGGCGATCGCGCCGGGCGTCGCGATCAGCCTCGCGGTGTTCGGCTTCAACCTATTTGGGGACTCACTTCGTGATGCGCTCGATCCGCGCCTGCGGACGGCTTAGCTCGAATCCACCCAGCCTGCGGCGCCGCGGCGTCTGCGGTCGTGGAGCGTAGCCAAGATCCAGGGAAGGCCGACGAGAACAAACCACGCCGCTACGTCGCCGCCGAGCCACTTCGCGACGAGCCCAGGCCCTCCGTCGAGCAGCTCGCGCACCATGCCGAGAACGATGAGGGCGGTCCAGCCGCCGTACCACGCGACCACAAAGCCCTGCGTCAAACTCGGCCGCCATGCTCGCGGGATTCCGTACTCGTCCCGCAACGTGGCGAGCGCACCATACGTGAGGCCAAGCCCCAGGAGCAGCACGAGCCCGGTGAAGCCATCGTTGGTGCTTCCCTCGTCGTGCGGTTGGAATGGTCCGACGACCATGGCGAAGACCGCCGGCACGCCCATGACACCCAAGAACAGGGCAAGAGCCCACGTAACAACGTGATCAAGGAACGTCCGCTTACGCGCGGTCTCCACGCGAGGAAGGCTACGCGCGCGCGGTTGCGAGACAGTGTCGAGGCGCTGGTTAGGCCCTCTAGCTCCCGCGGCGCGGAGTCGGAGTGCGCGCTTCGACGCCGGCGCGGATGGCGGCTTCGAGCTCTCGCGGCCGGGCCGATCCGATGAGCACCGGAAGGCCCTTCCGAAGACGCAGCTGTACGCCCTCGTTGCCGATCGTCATGTAGCCCCAGCCGTTGGGGCCGAGTCGCACGCCCCAGCCGCCGTACTCAAGGAGCGGGTCGTACCGACGCACCTCGAGACCGACGATCTCCGAGAACCCGATACGGCGAGCGGGCCACACGTAGCGGAACGCGATCGTCACACCTTCGTCCGTGACGTCGACGTCGAGGTGCGACAGCGACAAGAGCACCGCCACGACGAGGACGACGAGCGGCCCGACGACGATGAGCCAGACCTCGGCGGGCCGGCCCGCGACCACCTCGACGATCGTCACAACCGCGACGACGACGAAGGCCGCGACGAGCAGGCCAAGGATCGCGCCGTGGAAGCGCTGCGACTCGTGATAGTGAGTCACCGACCGCTCCACATCGGCTTCCGTCGCTCGATGAAAGCCCTCACGCCCTCGCGGAAATCGGCGCTCGTGTAGCACAGCGCGACGAGGTCCGCGGCCTCGTCTGGCATCATCCGCGCGCGGATCCGACGGGTCATCTCCTTCGTGGCGTGAAGCGTGAGCGGGGCGAACGAGCCCAGCTGGTCGACGAGCTCGCCCACCCGCGGCTCGAGCGCATCCTCGCTCTCGACGACCTCCGTGACCAGACCGATCGCGCGTGCCTCCGCGGCGTCGATGAGGCGTGCGGTGAAGACGAGCTCCTTTACACGGCCGAGGCCCACGAGCGCGGCGAGGCGCACAAGGTTCGCCGCGGAAAAGCAGTTCCCGAGCGTTCTCGCGACCGGGACACCGAAGCGCGCCGACGGCGCGGCGACCCGCAGATCGCACGCCGCGGCGATCGCGAGACCGCCGCCGACGACCGGCCCGCGAAGCGCGGCGATGGTGGGCACGCGCACGTCCTCGATCGCCCCGAGCCAGGCGTCCATGCGGCGCTCGTATTCGAGCGCCTGCGAGGCCTCTTTGAAATCGACGAATTGCGCGATGTCCGTTCCCGCGACGAACGCGTCGCCCGCGCCGCTGATCACGACGGCCTTCAAAGATCCGTCCGCATTCGCATCGCGGCAGATCGCCGCGATGCGGTCGTACATCGCGAAGGTCATGGCGTTCCGTGCCGCCGGCCGGTCCACGACGATCCAGAGCGCTCCCGCGCGTCGTTCGGTCCGGATATCCTCGGTCATGCGCGAGCGATGATGCTCGCACCCGCCAGATCGTCGACGTCGGCGTCACTCCAGCCGAGCTCGCGGAGCACGTCGGCGGTGTGCTCGCCGAGTCGTGGGCCGGCGCGGTGGTGTCGGACGGGAGTCCGGGCGAGCCGCATCGGTGAGCCGAGGCCGCGGAGCGTACCGAGCACCGGGTGCTCGAGATCGACGAAGAACTTCCGCGCGAGGAGGTGTTCGTCGTTGAAGACATCGGCGTAGTCGGCGATCTCGCCGCAGGGCACGCCCGCCCTGCGGAGGAGCGCGAGCCAGTGCTCGGCGGGCTTCATGCGTGTCACCTTCTCGATCGCGAGGACCAGCGCTTCGCGGTTGCGGCGTCGCGTGTTCGCGTCTGCGAACCGCGCGTCGGTCTCGAGGGTTCCGAGTCCGACGACGCGACAGAAGGCCGTCCAGTTCGGCGGTGTCGTGGCGCCAACGATGAAGTGACGATCAGACGCGGCAACGGCCTGATACGGCGCGACGAGCTTGTGCGCGGAGCCGGCCGCGCGCGGAACCTCGCCGCTGCCGAAGTACACGCCCGCCTCCCACACCGCCAGGGACACCGCCGATTCGAAC
>VBGU01000066.1 GCA_005881085.1 Chloroflexota bacterium
AGCCCGCGCCATACGTCGGCCCGGGTCAGGTCGCATGGTTCCAGTTCGGCTTGCGGGCGCCGTCGCTCCCCGGCACGTACCGGCTCTACGTGCGCCCGCTTATCGAGGGCGCGCAGTGGCTCGAAGACATCGGGGTCTTCTGGCAGGTGCTCGTTCTCAATCCCGACGGGACGATGCCGAAGCCGACGCCACCGGATCCGGCGGGCGTCACGTTCCTCATCGACGCGGGCGTGAACGCGAAGGACATCGCGCTCGTGCACCAGGGCGTGCAGCACGCGAGCGCATATCTGGAAGCCTCCGCCGGCGGGACGCGTCGCAGGCCCGCGACCGTTCACGTGTACCTGGGCGACGGGACGCAGCAGTACTGCTGCCTTACGGTCGGCGACAGCTTCGAGATCGTCACCCCGAATCCCGCGTGGGCGACGCCGCCCGCGGCCGCGCCGGACACCTGGACGGCCGACACGGAGCGGAACGAACTCGCGGCGCACGAGTACATCCATCTGTGGCAGTACGCGATCGGCGGCAGCGCGTGCATGGTCGGCGTGCGGTGGATCGCAGAAGGTATGGCCGAGTCGTTCGCCTACCGGTCGCTCATCGCCGACGGGGTGATCCCGGCGGCGAACCTCGACACGTTCACAAAGCGGCAGCTCACCACGGCGTCGAACCATGTGACGCTGCAATCACTCGAGTCGAGCTTTCCGAGCAACGCCACCCCGTTCGCGGTGAGCTATCTCGCCGTGGACCGCCTCCTCGCACCGAAGGGACTCGCGACGATCCGTGACTGGTGCGCGCGCGTCGGGAGCGGCCAGGAGTGGCACCAGGCCTTCGCGGCATCGTTCGGAGAGACAACCGACGCCTTCTACTCACGCTTCGAGGTCTTCCGAGCCCAGTACATGCGCTAGCGGCCCTGTCCGCGCTACGCCGTACCCTTGTCGGATGGAGCTCAAGCCCGGCGACCTGGCCCCAGCGTTCTCCCTGCCCGACGAAAACGGAAAGGTCGTCGCGAACAGGGATCTCAAGGGCTCGCGCTACGTCGTGTACTTCTACCCGAAAGACGACACCCCGGGCTGCACGACCGAGGCATGCCAGTTCACCGACAACTTCCCGCAGTTCGAGATGCTCGGCATCCCTGTCCTCGGGGTGTCACGGGATGACGCCGCAGCGCATCAAGCGTTCCGAAAGAAGTACGGGCTCCGCGTTCGTTTGTTGAGCGATGCCGACCGTAAGGCGCACGAGGCGTACGGCGCGTGGGGCGAGCGGCCCGGACGCGGGGAAGGCGTGATCCGCTCGACCTTCCTTATCGACGCCGACGGGCGGGTCGAGAAGGCGTGGTACTCCGTGAAACCCGACGGCCACGCGCTTGAGGTGCTTTCCGCCCTTCGCGCCTAGCGTCCCGGCGCGGGGCGCCGTCCTCCTCGAACCGCATCACCTTAAAACCCTCGGCGTAGGCGTAGCGCTTCTTCTTGCCTGCCTCTCTCATCCAACCCTTGATGAAGTCGACGCTGTCAGCGTCGATCTGAGAGCGATGCGCAAGAAGAGCCTTGATCTTTATGTCGACCACCTCGCTCACGTCGACGATCGTGTCCGGTGCGCCGAACGCCATGAGGAAGAGCGCCTTCGGCTTGTGCGGTTCCAGCTGCTCCTTGGACCAGAGCTCGGGCAGCATCTGCCGCGTCGACGCGTCCGGGTTGATCGAGCGAAGGACGACTTCACCGGCTGCGATGTGGTCAGGGTGGTTCACGTAGCCGCCCGCGTACCGCGTGGTGGGGTCCATCGTGAAGATCACATCCGGCCGGTAGATGCGGATCTGCCGCGCGACCGCGCGACGAACGTCGATCGTCGGCTCGAGGTAGCCGTCCTCGAATTCCAGGAAAACGACATTCTTCACGCCAAGGACCTTGGCCGCCTCGCTCTGCTCGGCCGCCCGGATGTCGCGCAGGCGCTCGCGTGTCATCGCCGGATCCTGCGATCCGGACGCGCCGTTCGTGACCATGCAGTACGTGAACTCGACGCCGGCCTTCGCCCATTTCGCGACGGTCCCCGCCATCCCGAACTCGGCGTCGTCGGGATGCGCGTAAATCGCCATCGCACGGTGCACGTCCAGGTCCTTGTCGAATCGCATCCTCTCTAGTGTGCGCGACACGGCCACCTGGTGATGGCGGCGCGGCGGGTGGCACGGCGAGGGATGGTCTCTCGCGACGCGCGGGTGCCCCCGGGGACCCGCCCCCCGCGACATGAGCGGAGCGAATGGCGCGGCCGGGTGGGGAGGGTGCGCGAGCGAGAGACCTACCCGAGCCGGGACAGGACCCGCACCGCTTCTGCGGCATCGATCACGACCACGGGTATCGTCGGCGGGAGATGCGTCGAGCGACCGGACATGCGCCTGGACGGATCAATTTGATCGGGGAGCACACCGACTACAACGACGGGCTGGTGATGCCGGTCGCGCTGCGTCTGGGGGTCACGGTCCAGGCGGATCCACGCGATGACCGGATCGCTCATCTCACCACCGACGCGGCTGTCTCGCCGCGCGAGACGTCGTACGAGCTGGGCGCCGAGCAAAAAGACGGCACCTGGGTCGACCGCGCGAAGGGAGTCACGGCGACGCTCGGCCAGAAGGGCATCCACGTCGGCGGCTTCGACGCGGGAATCACATCGGACCTACCCCTCGGCGCCGGACTCGGATCGAGTGCGGCTTTCGCGATCGCGCTGCTCCGCGCGCTCTCCGAGCTGTTCGATCTGGCGCTCGACGACGCGGCAACCGTCCGTATCGCTCACGCGGCCGAGACCGATTTCGCGGGGGCGCGCGCGGGCTTGCTCGATCAGCTCGCGTCGGTCTACGGCCGCCGCCGCGAAGCCTTGCTCATCGACATGCGCGATCAGGCGATGCGGACTATCCCCCTTCCGCCCACGGTCGAGCTCGCCGTCATCGATTCCGGTACGCGTCACGAGCACGCGACCGGGGGGTACAACCGACGGCGGGAAGAGTGCGAGGACGCCTGCCGCCACCTCGGCGTCACGTCGCTTCGCGAGCTGGACGAACGGCCGCTGGACAAGATCCTCGAGCGGCTGCCGCCGCCACTCGATCGGCGCGTTCGCCACGTCGTGACCGAGAACGCGCGCGTGCGTGAGGTCGTCGCCGCCCTCGGCGCCAAGGACGATGCGAAACTCGGCGAGCTCCTGAGCGCATCGCACCGCTCGCTTCGCGACGACTACGAAGTCTCGACGGCCGAGCTCGACCGGCTGGTGGACCTCGCGGCCGCTGCGGGCGCGCTTGGGGCACGACTGGTGGGCGGCGGTTTTGGCGGCAGCATCATCGCCCTCAGTCAACGGGGCGGTGCGAACGACGTCGCCGCCCGCATCCTCCAGGACTACGGTGGCGGACACCTCGTCGCGGTCGTGCCTTAGTGGGGATAGGTCGTCTCTCGGATGGACTCGCTCTCACGCCGCCGATGGGTTGGAACAGCTGGAATCGGTTCGGAGTGAAGATCGACGAGCGGCTCGTGCTCGAGACCGCCGAGGCGATGGTCTCCTCGGGAATGCGCGAGGCCGGATACCGCTACGTCGTGATCGACGATGGCTGGATGGCGCCGAAGCGCGATCGAAGCGGCGACTTCGTCGCCGATCCGGAAAAGTTCCCGAGCGGGATCAAAGACCTGGCCGATCGCATCCACGCGCTCGACCTGCGCTTTGGCATCTATACGGACGCCGGCACGAAGACCTGCCAGGACTTGCCGGCAAGTCTCGGCTACGAGTTCCGCGACGCCCGGCGCTTCGCCGAATGGGGTGTCGACTATGTGAAGGTGGACTGGTGCCACACAGAGGGCATGGGTCCCCGCGCCCTCTACGCCAAGTGGGCCATGGCGCTTCACGCCGCGCGGCGCCCGATCGTGCTCTCGATTTGCGAGTGGGGACGCGCTCGGCCATGGGAATGGGCCGGCAGGATCGGTCACCTGTGGCGTACCTGCTGGGACATTCAGCCCGAGTGGTCGAGCATCCTGACGATCCTCGATAGGCAGGCCGAGCTCCATCCATACGCAGGGCCCGATCACTGGAACGATCCCGACATGCTCGAGGTGGGCAACGGTGAACTGACCAGCGACCAAAGCCGCGCTCACTTCGCGCTGTGGTCGATCCTCGCCGCGCCGCTCATGGCAGGCAACGATCTCCGCACGATGAGCGATGAGGTGCGGGAGATCCTCACGGCGCCGGAGATCGTGGCGATCGACCAGGATGCGGCGGGCAGGCAAGGTCGGCGCGTCCGCCACGAGGGCGACGTCGATATATGGATCCGCACCCTCGGGGCAAACGGTGACTGCGCGATCGCGGTGCTGAACCGCGGGCCGGTCGCACGGGAGGACCACATCGTTCTCGAGGAGATCGGAGTTGCGCCGCGAACAAATGTCCGCGTTCGCGACCTTTGGAAGCGGATCGATGTTGGTGAAGTGCAACGAGGGATCGTCATCGCGACATCGCCGAACAGCGCGACTGTTCTCGGTCTCAACCCGCAGTAGCCACGTGGTAGCGATAAAGCCGCATCCCCCGATCGGGGGACAGGCGGTCCCCTGCCTGGTCGCACGCTCGCTTGCGCCATGGGCGTGGTGGCACGTTTCTGCGTGTGCCTTGGGGTGGGTGGGGCGCTGGTGCTCTCGCTCCTTCTGACGAGCTCGTCTGCCTCCGCGCAGTCAGCTCTTCTCGACGCCCTCGCGACGCGCGTGACCCTCGCACACCCGAGCGGTGCCGCGAGTGAGGTCGCGGTCGAGCAGATCATTCGAAGCGGCGACAAGGTCGCTACGAACCAGACCGGACGTGCCGTGGTCACCTATCCGGATGGTTCGACCGCGCTCCTCGAGGAGAACAGTGCGTTGACGATTGAGTTCGTACAAACGAGCGCAGGCGACTACGTGATCCGGATGCAACAGACCCTCGGTCGCGTTTGGTACGCCGTGACGAGAGCCGTCACCCAGGGAAGCCGCTACGAGGTTCACACCGCTGGCATGGCATCAGTGATCCGCGCCGGGTCGGACTCGTATGTCTCCGTTTCGCCAACCGGCGAGACGACCGTCGTCACGATCTCAGGAACGGTGGACACGAGCGCAGGCGGAGTGGACGTCTCGGTCCTGGCTGGATCGTCAACCACAGTGAGCGCTGCCGGAGCCACTCCGAGCGCCAACACTCCCCCGCCGAGCACGGCGACTCCGACATCAACGCCGACAGCGACGCCGACACGCACCGCGGCGCCCTCACCGACGAGCGCATTCGTGCCGCCGGTCGCTACGCTGCCGCCGCTCCCGACCTCCGCGCCCGCGAGAACGAAGACGCCGTCGCCAACATTGCCTATCGCAACTCCAAGACCGACCGCTGCGCCTGCGCCCGCCGCCACGCCATTCAAGGACAAGTTCGGTCCGCGTAAAGACGCTCCTGGTCAACCGCCTCCCAAAACGACCGCCGCCCTCTAGCCGCCCAGGCGCTGCGGGTCCTGTCCCGGGGTCGGGGTCGCGCGCTCGCCTACCGGTCCGCTTCCCACCACTTGGGAACGATCGCTGGCGACGCGGCCGGTCAACGGCTCGCACGCAACCCGCTCCCCCGTGCCACCCGCAGCGCGATCCGTCGGTCGCTCGGCGCAGGATTACGGGAGGCGGTTGAACCAGAGTAGGGAGAATGCCCCGGCGAACACGGCAAGGATGGCGGCGGCGAGCGTGGCGTAGGCGGTGAGCTCGGTCTTCTCGTTTCGGACGACGAGCTGGGTCGTCAGGTTCTCGTAGACAGTGCGGAGGTCGGCTTCGGTGTTCGCGTTGAAGTACTGCGCGTCGGTGACCTCGGCGATCTTCTTCAGCGTCGTCTCGTCGAGCGCGGTGCGCACCGCGCGCCCTTGTAGCCGCACGATCGCGCCCTGCGCGCTCCCCACGCCGATGGTGTAGACGCGCACGCCGCGGCTGACCGCCTGATCGATGACGTCGAGGGGCGGCGGGAACTGGTTGTTCTGCCCATCGGACATGAGGACGATCGACGCGGAGGAGTGCTGGCCCACCAGGTACGCGGGCAAGGGAGTGGCGGTCGGACGAGGAGTGGCGCCCGGCTGCTGACCCTGCTGGAGGATCGAGCTCGGTAGGTCCGCCTCGCTCCCCTGGGATTCCTCGATCGCGTCGAGCGACACGAGGATGGCGCGGCCGATCGCCGTGGCGCGCTGCGGACGGAGCCGGTTGATCGCGGCGAGGACCAGCGTTTTGTCGGTGGTCGGCGATTGCACGATCGACGCGTCTCCGGAGAAGGAGACAACACCGATCTTCACGCTCTCGCTCTGCTTATCCACGAACGCGCGCGCCGCGGCCTTCGCGGCTTCCATGCGGTTCGGTTTCATATCTTCGGCGAGCATCGATCCGGACACGTCGATGGCGAGGATGACCGTGCCCTCCTGGCTCGGAACCGCGACCACCGCTTGCGGGCGTGCCACCGCGATCGCCATGAAAGCCAGAGCGAAGATGAAGAGGACCGGCGGGACATGGCGCCGCCAGCCCGGTCCTTTGCCGATGGCCTCGCGGACGAGCGAGAGGTTCGCGTACCGGAGCGCGTAGCGATTCCGCCTGCGCTGCGCGAGCACGTAGAGCACGGCGAGTCCTGCGACGACCACGAGCAGCAACAGGGCGGTCGGCCAAATGAAGGTCATGCGGATGCTCCCATCGCAGCGCGCCGTCCAGCGCGCTGCTTACGCGCGTACGCGAACTTGACGATAGCGCGGACCAGGTCCTCGTCCGTGCGCAGTACGAGCGCGTCTACGCCGGCGCGCGTAAAGGTCGCGCTGAGCTGATCCTCGCGGCGCCGCGCGGCGGCCGCGAACCGCTCGCGGAAACGCGGATCGCCGGTGTTCACGCGGAGCTGCTCGCCGGTCTCGCTGTCCGTGAGGATCACCGTTCCGATATCGGGGAGCTCGTCCTCGCGCGGGTCGGCCAGGCGAACGGCAAGCGCCTCGTGCCGTCGCGCGATGCGCTCCAAGCGCTCTTCCCAACCGGCCGTCGAGAAAAAATCGGAGACGACGAAGACCAGCGATCGTCGCTTGAGTCCGCGCATCGCTGAGTCGAGAAGGTCGCTGAGTGAGGTGAGCGGCGCGCTCTCGAGGCGCGGACGCTTCTCCAGCTCGTTCAGGATCCGAAGAACCTGGACGCGGCCGCCGCGCGCCGGAATTGAGCGCTCGACGCGAGATCCATAGAGCGTGGCGCCGACGCGGTTGCCGCGGCGCGTCAGAAGACGCGCGAGCAGCGCGGTGAAGTCGATGAGTAGATCTCGTTTCCTGCGGTCGACGGTGCCGAAATCGACGGATGGCGAGAGATCGAGCAGAAAGTGCGCGTTGATCTCGCGATCCTCGAGGTACTCGCGCACATACGGCGTGTCGAGCCGTGCGGTCACGTTCCAATCGATGTGCCGGACATCGTCCCCGAACGCGTACTCGCGGATGTCCGCGAGATCGAGGCCCTGCCCCTTGAAGATCGTTCGGTAGTCGCCCTGGAGCAGACCGTCCAGCCGGCGCATGACGGTCCACTCGAGCCGCTGCAGGCGGCGTTCAGGCGCGGAGGGCGACATGTCCCTGCAGTGGTTCGGTCGGCACCGGGATACGCGCGACCACGCGCTTCACGACGTCGTCGGCGGTCACATCCTCGGAGAGAGCTTCGAACGAGAGGACGATGCGGTGACGCAGGACGTCGAGCGTGAGGTCCTGGATGTCCTGCCCGGTGACATAGCGGCGGCCGCGAAGATAGGCGAGGGCGCGACCGGCGAGGACGAGGTTGATCGATGCGCGCGGGCTCGCGCCGTAGGTGATGTACTTCGCCACGTCGCCGATGCCGTACTCGGTGGGGTTGCGCGTTGCCGACGCGAGCCGCACGACGTACTCCATGAGCGTCGGATCGACGAAGACCTCATCGACTTCGTGCTGGAGCTGAACCAGGCGCTCGGTGGTCATGACCGGGACGACCGGCGACATACGTCCTGTGACCCGTTCGACGACGACGAATTCGTCCATCTCGTTGGGATAGCCGACGAGGACCTTCAACATGAAGCGGTCGACTTGCGCCTCCGGGAGGGCGTACGTCCCCTCGGTCTCGATCGGGTTCTGGGTGGCCATGACGAGGAACGGGTCAGGGACCTTGTGCGTCTCACGGCCGATCGTCACCTGGTGCTCCTGCATGACCTCGAGGAGCGCGCTCTGGACCTTCGCCGGGGCGCGGTTGATCTCGTCAGCCAGAAGGAGGTTCGTGAACACCGGGCCCAATGAGGTCTGAAAATCCCCGGCGCGCTGGTTGTAGATGCGCGTCCCCACGAGGTCGGCCGGCACGAGGTCGGGGGTGAACTGGATGCGCTTGAAGTCGCCGGTGATGGCTTGAGCGACGGTCTTGACGGAGAGGGTCTTCGCGAGGCCCGGGACGCCCTCGACGAGGAGGTGGCCGCGCGCCAGAAGGCCGACCATGAGCCGCTCGATCAGGTGGTCCTGCCCGACGATCACCTTTTTGATCTCGAAGAGAAGCCTGCCGGTGTCCGGCGGCACCGCTGCTTGTGTCTCTGCCATCAGTCCTTCACTCCTCTAGTCCGGCGGCACGCCGAGCGCGCCTGCCGCTGTATCGATGGTCACCGCGAACCCCACGCCGCTGAACGCAGGTTGTCCCGTCGGATTCACGAGCCCCGTCACGATCCCGACGACTTCACCGTCCCTATTCACCAGTGGCCCTCCCGAGGACCCAGGGTTCACGGCTGCGTCGAATTGGATGAGGCCGGTCAGGGTGCGACCCTGGTTCGGCGCCTGAATCGAGCGATCGAGACCGCTGATCACGCCGGTCGATAGCGATCGCGTCAGCGCGAAGGGATTTCCGACAACGATGGCGTCATCACCGATCTTCAGGGCCGACGGATTTCCGAGGGTGGCGGGCTGAAGCTGCGCGGGAGTATTCGCGGGCCGGAGCGCGGCGATGTCGCTCTCCGCGACCTCCGAAATGATCACCGCTGAGGACTCGGTGCCGTCTGCGAATACGACCGTGAGGCGTTGGGCGTTCTGAACGACGTGAAGCGCGGTCAGGATGTCGCCTGCATCGTCAATGACCACACCGGACCCCGAATCGGCGAGCGTCCCGTCCGCGCGCTGCGCTTTGATTTGGACCACAGACGGAGCGACCTTCGCGTAGACCTCGCTCATGGCGGGCGTCGGTGTCGCCGACGGCTGCACGTCTTCGGGCCGGGGAGCCGGAGCCATCGAGATGGCGACGAGTAGCGCGGGGCCCGCGAGTGCAGCGGTCCAGGGAAGCGCGCGGCGGAGCGTTGTCCGGATGGGGGCCCTTTGCGGCGGCGGCTGGGCGCCCGGGTCGGGGGCCACGTCGTGATGGCCGCGCAGGAACGAGCCGTAAGGCCGATCCGCTTTGGTGGGCACGAGGACTGGTCGAGTGTAGGCACGCGACTTTCGCGGACGGGTATGGGTTGAGTAAGAACGCGCCGTTTGGGGCCGTGAGAACAGGTGTTCTATAGTGGATTGAAGGGAGCTCGATGGGCTCGGTCACCTACCGCGAAGTCGAAGTGAAGAGCGCGCTCAACACTGTGAAAGGCATGCCATTCGATTGGAGCCTCAATCCATGGTCGGGCTGCGCCCACAAGTGTGTCTACTGTTTTGCGAGGGCTTATCACGCGCGTTATCGCGAGAAAAATGTCGGCAGCGACTTCGATAGCAACGTCGAAGTACGCGTGAACATCGCCGACGTCCTGCGCAAGGAACTGCATCGTCGGCGCGATGGTTCTCTCGCGATCGGTACCGCGACCGATCCGTATCAACCGATCGAGGGCAAATACCAGCTGACGCGACGGTGTCTCGAAGCACTCGTCGACTACCCGATGCCAACGAGCATCGTCACGAAGGGCCCGCTCGTCGTGCGCGACATCGACGTTCTCAAGAAGCTCGACGAGAAGACCGACCTCACCGTGTACTTCAGCGTCCCGTGCGTCGACGAGGAAATCGTGCGTAAGACCGATCCCGGCACCGCGCCACGCTTGCGGGCGCTTCGCATGCTGCGTGAGGCGGGCATGGACGCGGCTGTGCTGTGCATGCCGGTGTTACCGGGAATCAGCGACAGCGAAGAATCGCTCGACGAGGCGGCGCGTGCCGCAAGCGAGGCTGGCGCAACGGCTTTCCGCCATCGCCCGCTCAAGATCGACGTAGAGATCCAGCAGTACTACTACGACTTCCTCGAGACGGAGTTCCCTGTCGTCGTTCCTCGCTACGCCGCGCTGTACCAGGGCGGCGTGCATCCGGCGAAGAACTACGAACGAGAGCTCGAAGAGCGTGTGCGACGCGTGCGCGCCCGCTACGAATTTTGCGAGCGGCCCGCGCGACCGGCGCGTCCGCCCGAGCCCGAGACCGTTCAGCTGCAGCTGGCTATCTAGCGGCCGCAACCTCCTCCGGACTTCGTCACACCTCTGTTACGCGTGGCCATTCCGCAGCGCGAACGACGCCAGCGGGGAGGCACGAGAAGTGCGTATTCCGCGAGCGTGAGCTGGATCGATCAACTGATCCGTCATCTCGAGCAGGTGACGTGCAGCGGGTGCGGCGAGTACTACCGCGGTGGTGACATCGCGGCGGTCGTGACCGAGCCTTCGCGTCTCATCGTCAGGCTTCGCTGCCGTTCGTGCGGCCAGGATGGCATCGCGATCCTCGACTTCGGCGCGACCCCGGCGGGCGTCGAACCGATCACCGCCGACGAGGTGCTCGACTGCCACGACCTCCTCGCCCGCGCTGCGCGTCCTCCCAGAGAGCTCTTCCCCGCGCTCGCGGCCTAGCGCCCTCAGGCGGCGCGCCTCGCGCCCTGTCTCGTAGCGCGCGTGAACATCGCGGCCACCGCGGCTTCATGTGGAGACGCGATGACCCGTGCGCGCCTTTTCGGGGCGGCGAAGCGCGGCCCGGCAGATCCGGCAGCTCACTCTTTCGACCGGGCAGCATGCAAGCGAGCGACCCAGGCTGCACCGCGCTATTGACTTCGTTACCCCCCGTGACAAAACTCTTCGCCGTAGCTCTGGGGAGGGCTCGTATGTCGACAATCGTCCACTACGAATGCCGCAATCTCGATCATCTTCGTGCCGGCTCGCGGCGGGGGGAAGGCGGCCTCGTGATCCATCACGGCACGGTCGGATATTGCGATGGCCTGCACGTCGATGGAGCTCACCGCTGGGTCGCGACCGGCGGGGTGCCGATCGAAGTCCTTGT
>VBGU01000345.1 GCA_005881085.1 Chloroflexota bacterium
ATCCTCTGCGGGGTCGCGATCGGCATTCAGCCGTCGATCGACGCGTTGATGGAGACAATCCGTCGCGAGCTCCAGGGCGGCTATCAGCGCGTGAAGTTGAAGATCAAGCCGGGGCTCGAGGTCGAGATAGCGGAGGCGACGCGGAAGAACTTTCCCACCCTCGCCTTCATGCTCGACGCGAACTCCGCCTACACGCTCAAGGACGTCGCCCTCTTCAAGCGGATCGACCCGACGAAACCGACAATGATCGAGCAGCCGCTCGCGCACGACGACCTCGTAGACCACGCGACACTGCAGCGTCAGATCGCCACACCGATCTGCCTCGACGAATCGATCCACACGAGCGAGGACGCGCGTAAGGCGATCGAGATCGGCGCGACGAAGGTCATCAACATCAAGGCTGGCCGAGTCGGCGGGCTCGCGTCCGCGAAGCGTGTCCACGACGTCTGCGCCGCGCGTGACATTCCGGTCTGGTGCGGCGGGATGCTCGAGATGGGGATCGGACGAGCACACAGCGTCCACCTCGCGTCCCTGCCGAACTTCCGCGTCCCTGGCGATGTGTCCGCGTCGGCGCGCTACTTCGCGACGGAGATCATCGGCGAGACATTCAATGTGCAGAAGGACGGCACGATGCTCGTGCCGACGAAGCCCGGAATCGGAGTGACCGTCCTCGAGGACTTGATCCGGAGACTCGCGACCGAGCACAAAGAGATCCGCCCGCATTAGCCCGGTCTCTGCGGGTGGCACGGGGGAGCGGGTTGCGCGCGAGCCGTTGACCGGCCGCGTCGCCAGGGAACGAAATCCAAGTGGTGGGGAGCGGACCGGTAGGCGAGCGCGCGACCCCGACCCCGGGACAGGACCCGCAGAGAGTGAGAGCTAGCGCGCGGCCCTTTCCGCGGGGTTCGCTTCCGCAGGCTTCTCTTCGGGCCAGACGACGACTTCGTCGATGACAGTGCCAAATGCATCCACGAGTCGAACGTAATCGGCTCTTTTCCAAATCAGGCGCGCGGCGCCGATCGGTCCCGCCGCGTAGACATGTTTGCGGCCCGGCGCGAGGTCATCGGCGAGCGGGTGCGTCGCGGCGCGGGCACGAGAACCGGAATGAATCCGGTATATCTCGCCGGCGCGGACGAATGCCGGCGAGCCCCACGTGTACACCCACTCCCACTCCACCGGCTTGGCGACCTCCGGCTTCCAGAGACCGCGCAGGTGCTGCAGGCGCCAGTTCGCGAAGTCGCTCGAGAGGTCGGCGATGATCTCGACCCACTCGGCGTTGGCGTCCTCGACCGTAGTGTCGGCGGTCGCCGGATGGATCATCAGGATGTGCCCCTTGTTCGCCTCGACGGGGCGGAAGTCGGCCATGTGTGCAGAATAGCCGCCGGATGACGGGCCACGTCCGCGCTCTTCTTGCCGAGGTCGCGGGGACCTTCCTGTTCTTCTTCGTGGGCGCCGGTGCGATCATCGCGACCGGCGGCGACAACCTCGTTGCCATCGCGCTCGCGCACGGCCTCGGACTTTCGGTGGCGGTCTCAGCCTTCGGAGCGCTCTCTGGCGGCCACTTCAACCCGGCCACCACCTTCGGGCTCGCGATCGCCGGCAAGCATCCCTGGTCGCGGGTGCCGACGTACTGGGTGGCGCAGGCCGTGGGCGGGCTCATCGCCGGATTCGCGCTCCGCTACGCGTTCGACTTCGACCCGAGCGCGCTCGCGCGAACGCACGTCGGAACGCCAGGGCTCGCTCCGAACGTGACCGACCTGACCGGCATCGTGGTCGAGGCGATCCTCACCATCTTCCTGCTCTGGGCGGTGTTCGGAACGGCCGTCTCTCCGCTCGCGCCGCGCATTGGTGGCTTCGGGATCGGACTGATGGTCGCGGCCGACATCCTCGGCGGCGGCGCGATCACCGGGGCCGCGATGAACCCGGCGCGGTGGCTCGGAACGGCGGTGCCGGCGAACTTCTACGACCACTGGTATGTGTACTTCGTCGGCCCGCTCATCGGGGCGGCCATCG
>VBGU01000346.1 GCA_005881085.1 Chloroflexota bacterium
ATATCCAGGGATGGAGACCATCGCGAGGATCTCGCCGTTCTGCGGATTCATCGCAACGCCGACGGCCTGCGTGAACTTGTCTTCCTCAACGCCCTTGCGCAGTTCGGCATCGAGGAGCTTCTGGAGACGGTCGTCGATCGTGAGCGCGACCGTGTTCCCGACCGTTGGTCGCTGCAGCGCGAGCGTCTTGATCTCGCGTTGCGCGGCATCGCGCTCGATCTCGCGCCAGCCATACGTCCCGCGGAGATATCGCTCGTAGACGTCTTCGATGCCGGTCCGTCCGAGATCGTCGTCGGCGAGATAACCGCTTTCCTTGAGCGTCGAGAGCTCCTGCTCTGTGATCGGCCCCGTGTATCCGATCACCGGCGCGTATAAGGTGCCGTCCGCGTAGAAACGGATGCTCTCGGGGTCGACGCGAACGCCGGGAAAGAGCTCGGCGCGTTCGGTGACTGCGAGCGCGATCTCGCGCGGCACCGGGGTCTTGGAGATGCGCACGGGCTCGTAGGGATTGCGGATCCGCTGGGCCCGGATGGCGTCGCCGACCGACTCGCTTGAGACGTCAAGGAGCGAACCGAGCCGCTGCGAGAGCTCCCCCTCTCGGGTGCGTGGCAGGTCGACCGGGATCACGCTGACCGCGAAGCCCGGGATGTTGCGCGCCAGAACGTACCCCGTCCGGTCGACGATGCCGCCGCGCTCGGCCGCAACCGGCAACCGCACGATCCGGTTCTGCTCGGAGAGCTCGTGGTAGTAGTCGCCACGGACGATCTCGAGGTCGTACAGCCGCGCGGTGAGGGTCGTGAAGACGACGAAGATCGTGATCCCGAAGGCGATAAAACGCCGGACCGGCACGAAGGAACGTCCGTCTTGTCTCACCAGACCCCTAACGCCCCCTGCTTCTCGGTGACGCGGCGCAAAAGTCGCGCAACGGGATAGATCGCGACAGCAAGCAAGCCGGTGTAGAGGGCGCTCGCGACGGTCGCACCCGCGGCGAGCGGCAGTGACGAGACGGCCTCTCCCGTGACCGCGAGGATGCCGATGTAGATGAGTCCGGCGGCGACCGCCGCGAGCCCGACGAGCACCGCGCCAGCGATGATCGGCGTTGGCCGCCCCGGCCCGGCATCACGAAGTCCCACGGCCGCGACGGGCGGGAGGGAGGCGAGAGCAAAGGCACCCAGCGGTCCCGCGGATATGAGGTCCGACGCAAGCCCACCGAGGAACGCCCACCAGACTCCCTCGCGCGCCCCAGCCGCGATCGACCATGAGGCAGCCACCAATATCGGTAGCGACGGGCGGGCGCCGCCGACCGCGATGAGCGGCGCAACGGTCCCCTGGAGGAGAGCCGCCGTCAATGGGATCAGGATGCCGAGCAAGAAGCGCATCGTTCCCCCTTCGCGGGACCAGACGGCGGTGGACATGGCTTCGTTCTGCTCGTCCGCTTACGAGTGCGCGCGCCGACCAAGGGCACGCGTCGCCGCTGGGGACGCGGGGTGCGGAACCTCGAGCTCCTGCTCGAGTTGCGGGAACGGGTCCTCGTCCCGAAGCTTCGCGCCCACGTAGATAAGGACAAGGCGAAGCGTCGCTGCCACCGGCACGGCGACGAGGACGCCGAGGAGCCCGTACAGGGCGCCCCCTGTCAGCAGCGAAAAGATCACGACGGCCGGGTGCAGCTTCACGATCCGGCCGATAACGAGGGGGATCACGAAATAGTCCTCGGCGTGCCGGAGCACCGTGTACATCACGGCCACGATCGCGACGTACCAGATCTGCGATAGCCCCCATGGCGCGGGATGCCCGAGCGCGACCAGGCACGCGATGGCACCGGCGGTGATCGGCCCAACGATCGGGATCACTTCGAGCACACCCGTCATGACCGCAAGCAGCAGGACGAACGGGACCTGCAGGATCGAGAGGCCGATGAATGTGGCGGTCGACATCACGCCGATGAGGAACATCTGACCGCGGACATAGCGACCGAGCACCGCGTTCACCTGCGAGAACAGCGGGATGAGCTCGTTGCGCTGACTCGCGGGAAGAATGCGGCGGAACCACTGAAACAGACGCGGCGCATCGCGCAGAAGGAAGAAGGTCGCGATGAGAAAGACCAAGAGCTCGAGAAGGAAACGGCCCAGTCCGACGATGAATGGCACCGCGCCGCGAGCGACCATCTGCGTGAGGTCGCCGATCCCGGCGAAGTTCACGATCAGCGCGTCGAGGTCTTCGAGTCCGATCTGATCAGCGGTCTCGGCAAGGGTGTTCTGCGCGTTCGCCACGAGGGTCGGCAGCGTGCGTTGGAGGTCGCGAAGTTGATCAAGCGCCAGCGGAACGAGCAGCCGACCGCCACCAATTATGGCGGCGAGCAGTC
>VBGU01000361.1 GCA_005881085.1 Chloroflexota bacterium
CTTCTGACCGGAGCCGCCGGCCCCGACCTCGCGAAGTTGACAGCGCGTTCGTAGCGATGTATTAAACCAAGTAGTTATTTAACCGAGAGGTACAGCACAACCCATGGCGACCGACCGCCTGAGCGCGACGTTCGCTGCCATCGCCGATCCAACGAGGCGGGCGATCCTCGCGCGCCTCGCGTCGGGGGAGGCTTCGGTCACCGAGCTCGCGAAGCCGTTCGACATGACGCTTCCGGCGGTTTCGAAGCACCTCAAGGTGCTCGAGAACGCCGGCCTCATCTCGCGCGGGCGCGACGCGCAGTGGCGGCCCGCACGCCTCGAGGCGGCTCGGCTCCGCGATGCGGCGAAGTGGATGGAGCGGTACCGGATCTTTTGGGAGCAGAGTCTCGATCGCCTCGACACGCATCTGCGCGAACTGCAAGGGGAGGACAAGAAGCATGGCCACAGGAAGTAGCGTGATCGCACCGGAGCGCACCCTCGTGACGTCTCGTGTCTTCGACGCGCCGCCCGAGCGGGTGTACAAGGCGTGGACCGATCCGAAGCAACTCGCGCGGTGGTTCCCGCCGGAGGGCTTCACCGCCCCGGTCTGCCAGCTGGACGTGCGGGTTGGTGGAACGATGCGCATCGACATGAAGGGCCCGGAGGGCGAGCCATTCAAGGACCGGCTCTTCCCGGGCAAGGGTGTGTATCGGGAGGTGGTCCCGAATCGGAGGCTCGCTTTCACCTTCACGCCCGAGATGGAAGGCCAGGCCATGCCGACTCTGCTCATGACGGTCGAGTTCGAAGACCAGGCGGGGAAGACGAAGCTCACGATCCAGCAGACCCTCGACACCGTCGCGGAGTACGAGGAAATGGTGAAGACGGGCATGGCCGAGGGCATCGCGGAGAGCCTGGGCAAGCTGGCCGGGGTTCTCTCGGGTCGAAGCACCGATCGCGGCGTGTTCGTATCGGGACGCCAGCTGACGATCACTCGGGTCTACCCCGCGCCTCGCGATCTGGTGTGGACTGCCTACACGGATCCAAAGCACATCGTGAAATGGATGTTCGCCGCCGACTGGGAGGCGCCCTTCGCGGAAACCGACGTCCGCCCGGGCGGCGCCTTCCGGATCGGGATGCGTCCGGCTGACCACAGCGAGGAGGGTTTCACGTTCGAGGGCAGCTACCGAGAGGTCGTCAAGCCCGAGCGCATCGTTCAGGACGTCGGTGACGGACGCGTGATGACCGCGACGTTCGAGGAGGTCCTCGGAGGCGGCACCAGGCTGACGCTGTCGCTCGAGATGGCACGCGACGAACTGAATGAGCGCACAGGCTGGACCCAGATCCTCGACAACCTCGCCAAGCACGTGGCGACTCTGACGGGAGCGCGACGATGAGTACCAAGACAAGCGGTCCGCCTCTACCGAAACTCGCCGGTCGGGTGATCGGTCCGGACGATCCCGAGTACGACAAGGCGCGGACCTCGTTCTACGGCGGCTTCGATCTCCGCCCTGGGGCGATCGTGCGAGTTGCGAATACCGAGGACGTGTCGCGGGTGATCTCCTTCGCGCGTGAGACCGGGACGCAGTTCGTCGTTCGGAGTGGCGGCCACGGCGTCGCGGGCTACGCCGTGCCGGACGGCGGCATCGTGCTCGATCTGAAAGACATGCATGCGCTCGAGATCGACCCGACAACGCGCACGGCGTGGGCCGAGGCCGGCTTGACCGCCGCTGAGTACACGATCGCCGCCGATGGACACGGCCTCGCGACCGGGTTTGGGGACACCGGGTCGGTCGGCATCGGCGGGCTCACG
>VBGU01000362.1 GCA_005881085.1 Chloroflexota bacterium
CCGTTCGTCGGTGGATCTCCCGCCGAAGCGATTCAACGCCTTGGTCGAGCGACTGGCGCGCGACGGTCGCATCGCCGAGCGGGGGAGCGCACTCGCGCTTGTGACGCACTCGCCTACCCTCACGGCTCAGCAGGAGTCGGCCTGGTCTCGAGCTCGCGGCGCGCTCGCGCGTGAACCGCTTCAGCCACCCTCGCCGGCCACGCTCGAATCCGAGTACGGCCTCGATCGGGAGCTCGTCGCGGCGCTCGCCGAGCGCGGCGACCTCGTGCGGATCGGCACAGAAGCCGTGTTCCTGCCCGACGCCGTCGCGCGTTTTGCCGACGCCGTGGTGAGCGAGCTCGCGGCGACCGGGTCGATCACGGTCGCTCGTGCGCGTGACCTGACAGGCTCGAGCCGAAAGCACGTGCTGCCGTTGCTCGGCTTTCTCGACGATCGCGGCCTCACTCGCAGGTCCGGCGACGATCGGATCCTCGTTCTCCCGCTGGAGCAGGCACGTGAGCGCGTCGCTACGCTCGTCGCTCGAAAGAAGGTCGCTCAATGAGATTTCGTGCAGTTCGCCCCTCGCAGCTCGGCAAAGTCGACGCGATCATCGTGCCGCTCTTCGCCGGCGGCGAGCCCCCCGCGTGGCTGTCGCGCGCGACGCAGACCGCGATCGCACGCCTCCAAAAACAGGAGCAGGGCGTCACGCGGCTCTACGGCGTGAACACGCTCCATGAGGAGCCACGCGTCGTCATCGTCGGTGCCGGCAAATCGGCAGAGCTCGACGCCGAGCGCGCGCGCAACATCGCGAGCGCGGGTGTTCGCGCACTGTGGCGAGCGTCTGTGCGCAAAGTCGCCATCGCGATCGCCGCGGATTCGCTCGGCGAGGAGCGCGCGGCGCAAGCGGCGGTCGAGGGCGCGATCTACGCGATGTGGCGACCCGAGGCGCACCGCACCCGCGAGGAAGAGCGCCGTCTGCCGGATATCGATCAGGTACTGCTCGTCACCGAGAAGGCTGTGGCGAGCGCGATCGAGCGGGGCACCGCGATCGGCGATGCGACCAACGCGGCGCGGCGCATGGCCAACGAGCCCGCGAACCGCATGACCCCGAC
>VBGU01000089.1 GCA_005881085.1 Chloroflexota bacterium
GTCCGGAAGACGCCGCGTTCAGTGTTCGGGCCGTGGGCGTGACCGAGCGCCGCGACATACGCGGTGTCCGGGTCCTCGGGGTGGACGCGGACTTTGCCGATATTCCGCGTGTCCGCGAGACCGAGATGCGCCCACGTCTGGCCCGCGTCGGTCGATCGGTACACGCCGTCGCCATGCGAGACATTTCCGCGAATGCAGCTCTCGCCCATGCCGACGTAGATCACATTCGGGTCGGCCTGCGCCACCGCGATAGCACCGACCGACGCGCGCTTGAAGAATTTGTCGGTCGTGTTCTCCCAGTACTGGCCGCCGTCCATCGTCTTCCAGACGCCACCACCGGTCGAGCCGAAGTAGAAGGTGTTGCGTTCCCGCGGATCGCCCGCGACCGCGGCGACGCGCCCGCCCCGGTACGGGCCGGCGTTCCGCCACTCGAGGCGATCGAAGAAGTTAGGGGTCTCTCGCGAAGACGCGCTCGAGCGGCGAGCGGACGTGCTGGAACGACGCTTTGCTGCCATGGATTGCCTCCCCCGATGTGCGTGTTGAATCGAAAATAGCCCTTCTCGCTACGCTCTGCCGCGCATGAGTCTGCCGCCGGTGATCCGCGACGCGATCCGTTTGCTTTTCCTCGCGGTACTCGAGCACCAGTACGTCGTTCTCTTCTTCGTGGTCGCGATCGAGGAGGCCGGCGTTCCGCTCCCCGCACCGACCGACGTCGCCATCGCCTTCTACGGCTACCGGGCGCGCGGCAACCTGCCCGAGCTCGCGCAGGTCGTGCTCGTGTGCGCGCTCGCGTCGACGGCCGGGACGCTCGTCCCGTACCTCCTCGCGCGGCGCTTCGGACCGACCGTCGCGCACCGGCTCGCGGCATGGATCGACGTCGATCCCGTGCAGGTCGATCGATGGGCCGACCGGATCCATCGTCGTGGCTTCATCGCGGTCGTCGTCGGCCGACTTGTCCCCGGAGCGCGGGTGGTCATGTCACTCATCGCCGGGACCGCCAGGGTGCCCCTCTACCAGTTTTCGCCCGCCGTCTTTGTCGCCGCGTGCATCTATTGGACGTTCTGGGTCACGATCGGCGCGGCGTTGGGGCCGATGTTCCGGCGCCTCGCAGAGCCGTACATCGTCTACATCCTGATCGGGCTGCCCCTCGTGGTCATCACGTACTTCGTGTACCGGCACCTTCGCGCGCGGAGAAAGTGGGCATCAAGATCGGCCACTACTCCGCGTACCTGAGCCTCGGCCTCGCGGTCATCGCCGGGCTCGCCCTCTGGCTCGGGCTCTGGCCGCTCGCGGCTCTCGCGCTCGCGTTCCTCGTCGGCGGCCGGCGCGAACCGGTCACGCTCGGCGCGGACGCGATCGTGTTCGTCGGCCTAGCCGGCCACGCCGACCCGCTCTGGGTCGCGCTACTGCTGATAGCGAGCCTCGCCACGCGAGAGCACGACCCGCGCGCGATCCTCATCCTCTTCTTCGCGTCGATCGCGGCGACCTTCGTCTACCTCGACTGGACCATCCTCACCGGTCTGCTCGCGATCATCGCCACGATCCGCGCCGCGTTCCTGTCGCGCCGGGCTTGGCTCGCGCCCCGCGCTTCATAGCGCGCGGACGATCGCCGCGAGCGCGTCGACGAAGTCGGGTCGCGCGTTCGGCATTGGTATCCGGTGATATCGAAGTCCCACCTCGCGAGCCTGCGCGGCGGCCGCGATATCGAGGTCATACAGCACCTCGAGATGATCCGCGAGGAACTGCACCGGAACCACGAGGACGTCCGTCACGCCCTGGGCCGCAAGCGAGGGGAAGAGGTCCACGAGATCAGGCCGAAGCCATTCCTCAGCCGTGTGGCCCGCGCTCTGATACGCGAAGGACCAGCTCGTGAGTCCCGCCTGCTCCGCCACAACGCGCGCGGTCTCGCGAAGCTCTTCGACATAGCCCGGCTCAGCCTCGAAGACGCGCCGCGGAAGGCTGTGCGCGGTGAGCACGATCGCGGGCGACGAGAACACCAGCTCGGCGAGCGACTCTCTCACTGCTCCCGCGAGCGCCGCGACGAACTTCGGCGCGCACCACCAGGAGCGAGCGATCGCGAATGGCACCGGAGACGAATCGGCGACGGCGCTCTCGTAACCCGCCATCAAGCGGTCCGACCATTGCGGCGACATCGGGACGCCAACGAGGCGGGTCGCCCCGTCGGCCACGAGGGCGCGAAGGGCTGCCTCGATCGACGGTTCCGAGAAGCGCATCCCCGCGCGGACGCGGAAGTCGGGTCCGAGCGCGCCGGCGAGTGCCGCGGCCTGCGCGTGCGTGATCTCGACCAGCGGGGATCCGCCGATGAGGCCGTAGCGCCGGCGCATTTCCAGGACGAGCTCCGGCGCGGGCGGACGGCCGCGCACGCGACCGAGATACGCGGCCACGTCCGCGTCGTCAGCCGGGGCGCCGTACGTCATGAGGATCACGCCGGTGGTCATACGAGGGCGACCGCGGTCTCCGTCCGCACGAGCTCGCTGAGACGCGCGAGGGTGTCGGCGTCCGTGTCGGCGAGAACGCCGTGACCCAGGTTGAACACGTGCCCTGGCCGTCCCGCGGCGTCGGCGAGGATCGCGCGAGCTCGCCCTGCGACGACCTCGAATGGCGCGAGACACACCGCCGGATCGAGGTTGCCCTGGACCCCGCGATCGCCGATGCGCGACCAGGCGTCCGCGAGCCCGATCCGCCAGTCGACGCTCACCACCTCGCACGGCACGTCGGCAAGAAGCGGAAGGAGCTCGGGGTTCCCGGTCGCGAAATGGATCCGCGGGGCGCCGCTCACTTGAGCGAGCACGCGCCGCGAGTACGGCAGCACCGCCCGGGCGTAGTCCTCGGCCGAGAGGGCACCCGCCCATGAATCGAAAAGCTGGATCACGTCGACGCCGGCGTCGACCTGCGCGCGCAGGTAACGCACAAGCACGTCAGTGAGGACCGCCATGAGCTGGTCCCAAAGCACCGGATCGCGGAAGAGGAGAGCCTTCGTCCGCGCGAGGTCGCGCGAGGGCCGGCCTTCGATCAGGTACGAGGCGAGCGTGAACGGGGCGCCGGCGAAGCCGATCAAGGCGATTTCCGCCGGCAACGAGCGGCGGAGCTCGCGGATGGCGGTAAAAAGGTATGGGGTCGCATCCTCGGCGGCGACCACGCGAAGGGCGGCGACATCGCTCGCCGCTCGCACCGGGCGCTCGACGATCGGTCCGACGTCGGGCTCGATGTGGAACGGGACGCCCATCCCATCGAGTGGAAGCATGATGTCGGCGTAGAGGACCGCCGCGTCGACGCCGAGCCGTGCGACCGGCATCGCGGTCACTCGCGCGCACAGCTCCGGGGTTCGCGCCATCTCCAGGATGCCGTACCGCTCGCGGAGCTCCCGGTACTCCGCAAGGCAGCGGCCGGCCTGGCGCATGTACCAAACCGGCGTCCGCTCCACGGTCTCGCGGCGGCAGGCGCGGACGAGAAGAGGTGACGTCAGCCGACAAGCTCCGCGCGGCTCACGGCGCCGTCGATATGGTCGAGCGCTTCAACGAGCGGCATCGACGCGCCGACGAAGATCGGTGTTTCCCGCTCCGTGTACGAGGAGGACTCGGTGTCTCGCAGATCGGCAACGAGCGCGACGAAGCGCCGGACGTCCGGCACCTCGAAGGCGACGACGAACTCCTGGTCGTCGATGCCGAAGCTGTATCCGGTATGGATACGGATCTCGGGATAGCGGTGCCCGGTGGCAAAGTGGGCGGCCATGATCCGCGTCCGCTCCTCGCGCGGCAGCGCGTACCACGAGCGCTTCTTCGTCATCGGATATACGACGAGGTACGGGAGATCGCCCGCGGGTCCCACCGGACGCTCGCCTTCGCCGCCGGCATGGCGGTGCTCCCCGAGGTACGGCGATGGGCGCCGCGCCGCGAGGTATCCGTAGGGCCGCGTGCTCTGCGCCCAAAGGCGGGTCGCCGCGCAGCGCGCTTCCCACGCGCGGATCGCGTCGAGCTCGTCCGCGATGACCCACAGCAGCAGGTCAGCATCGGCGCGCGTGCCGACGAGCGAGTAGGCGTGCACGGTGACCCCGGCGCTCTGCACCGCGGACACGAACTGGGCCTTGTCTTCTTCGCGTTGCCGTTCGTCGAGCCGTCGCCAGTCGTTCGAGACGGCGAGGGTGAGATAGCGGTACAGCTCGTTCATCCGATCTCCTTCAGCGACGCGCGGGCCGCGTCGACGATCGTTCCGATGGCGCCGTCGTCGTGGGCCAGCGACAGGAACCAGCACTCGAACTGCGAAGGCGGCAGCATCACGCCGCGCCGCAGCATCGCGGCGTGAAATTTTGCGAACCGGCCGCGGTCCGCGGTCTGCGCATCCGATTCGTTGCGCACGGCGCGGTCGGTGAAGAAGACGGTGAGCATCGATCCGGCACGCTGCACGCGGATCGCGATCCCCGCGGCGCTCGCGGCGCCGGCAAGCTCGCCCTCGAGCCGCGCACCACGCGCTTCGAGCATCGCGTACGCGGCGGCGTCGAGCAGCTCCAGTGTCGCGAGGCCGGCGGCCATCGCGAGCGGGTTCCCCGAAAGCGTGCCGGCCTGATAGACGGGGCCAAGCGGCGCGACAAGCGACATGAGCTCGCGCGATCCGGCGTACGCGCCGACGGGCAGGCCACCGCCGATGATCTTCCCGAAGCAGCTGATATCGGGCCGCACGCCGAAGAGCCCTTGGGCCCCCGAGCGCGCGGCCCGGAACCCGGTAATGACCTCGTCCAAGAGGAGAAGCGCACCGGTGCGGTCCGCGACGGCGCGGAGCCCCGCCAGGAAGGCGCGGTCCGGGACCACGCAGCCCATGTTTCCGGCGATCGGTTCGACGATGATCGCGGCGAGCGGCTTCGCCGACGCGACGTCAGCGGCGGCGTCGAGATCGCCGTAGGCGACGGTGATGGTGTCGCGCGCGACCGCGGTCGGTACGCCGGCGGAGTCGGGGAGGCCCAGCGTCGCAAGTCCGGACCCCGCGCGCGACAGGAGCGCGTCGGCGTGGCCGTGGTAGGAGCCGGCAAACTTGAGAATGGCGTCCCGCCCGGTCGCGGCGCGCGCCAGCCGAAGAGCGCTCATGACCGCTTCGGTCCCGCTCGAGACGAAGCGCACCATCTCCACGCTCGCGACGGACGCGGCGATCTCTTCGGCGAGCTCGACCTCAAGCGGGCTCGGCGCGCCGTACGACGTTCCGCGTCGCGCCTGCGCTTCGATCGCGGCGACCACCGCGGGATGCGCGTGCCCGGCGATGAGCGCGCCCCACGAGGAGACGAGGTCCACGAACTCGCGGCCGTCCGTATCGGTGACGTGGCACCCGGCCGCCGCGACGATGAACGGCGGCTCGCCCCCGACCGCGCCGTAGGCGCGCACCGGACTGGACACGCCGCCGGGCATGACCCGGCGCGCTCGCTCGAGCAGCTCGCGGTTCGTCCTGACGAGCGTCATCGCTCGCGGATCCACGACGCGGCATCGAGCGCGAAATAGGTCACGATCGAATCGGCGCCCGCGCGTGCGATGCCGGTGAGGGACTCGAGTGCCGCGCGCCGCAAGTCGATCCAGCCGCGCGCCGCGGCCGCATGCAGCGCGGCGTACTCGCCGCTCACCTGGTACGCGGCGAGTGGCGCGTCGAACCGTCCGCGAGCCGCGGCGATCACGTCGAGGTATGGGCCCGCCGGCTTGACCATGAACATGTCCGCGCCTTCTTCGAGGTCGGCGGCGATCTCGGCAAGGGCCTCGCGTCTGTTGCGCGGATCCATCTGGTATCCCGCGCGGTCCCCAAACCGCGGGGCGCAATCCGCGGCGTCGCGGAACGGACCGTAGAAGGAGGACGCGTACTTCGCCGCGTACGCGAGGATCGCGGCTTCGGGCGAACCGGCGGCGTCGAGCTCGTCACGGATCGCGGCGACGCGCCCGTCCATCATGTCCGACGGCGCGACGACATCCGCGCCGGCCTCGGCATAGACCCGCGCGGCGGCCGCCAGGAACGGCAGCGTGGCGTCGTTATCGATCAAGCCTTCAGGCGTAATGACGCCGCAATGACCGTGCGTCGTGTATTCGCAGAGGCATACGTCGGCGATCAGCACGAGGCCGGGGCCTGCGTCGCGAAGCGCGCGGAGGGCCATGGGCACGGGTCCGAACGGATCCGCGGCGCTCTCACCCCGATCGTCCTTCTCGGCCGGCAGCCCGAACAAGAGAAGACCGCCGATCCCAGCGGCGATCGCTCGTTCGGCGACCCGCGGGACCTCGCGGACCCCAAGACGCGCGTGTCCGGGAAGCGAGGCGATCTCGGACCGCGCGCTGACGTTCGCATCCACGAACACCGGCAGGACGAGCATCGACGGATCGAGCCTCGTCTCGGCGACGAGATCGCGCGTCCGCTCTTGGCGGCGGAGCCGTGACCGCCTGAATCGCGTTGGCGAGCTAACGAGCGTCGACAAAGACCCTCTCCTCCCTTTCACGCGAAGCCGCGACGACCGCCGAGGTCAGGGCGAGTCCATCAGGCGACCCCGCGATCGTGACCGCGAGATCGGCGAGCTCCGCGATCCGACGGGCCGTCGTCGGTCCGGTCGCGACGGGCCGGACATGTCCCAAAGCACTGACGCCGATCCCCTTCACGAATCCCTCGACAGCCGATGGCGATGCGAACACGACGACCGGCCGCACTCCGCTCGCGACCGCGTCGCGCACGAAATCGACCTCGCCCGTCATCTCGACAAAAGTCCGGTACGCGACTTCCTCACGCACCAAGGCGCCGCGGCTTCGGAGGATCGCCGGCAGATCGCCCGTCGCGCGGTCCGAGCGGGCAAGCAGGACCGCGCCGCGCGGGAGCGGAAGCTCCTTTCCGAGCGCGACCGCGGAGGGCTCGCGGGCGACGAACCGCGGAGAGAGGCCGCACGCGCGCAACTGCTCGGCGGTCGCCCATCCGACGGCCGCGACGGGCGCTTGAATCTTCGCGCCGCACGACCCGATCGCGGTCGCCCCGGCGCGACTCGTGACGACCACGAGGTCGTCGCTGTTGGCCGCGGCGAGAGCGCGCCGTAGAGCGGTGCGATCGGCGAGCGGCTCGGTGCGGATGCACGGGGCGATCACGACGCGAGCGCGGAGCGCCTGGAGATCCTCCGCGAGCTCGCGGTCGTCTTCCTCCTCGCGCGTGAGCACGACGGTGAGCCCGTCGAGGAACGAGGCCGATAGCGCCCGTGCCGCGGCCGCCGCGACGGAATCCGGATCCGGGCCGCTGCCCTCGAATCGGACGATCTCCTCACCCACCGCGAACGCGGCGGCAAGTCGGATGGCGCCCCCGTCCGCACTGGCGAGCGTCCCGAGCCGAAGCGCACACGACGCCCCGAGCGTCGCGAGCAGTGCGCGCTCCGCGCGAACCGCGGTGTGTATGTCGGGATCGTCGAGACGCTCGACGCGCGTCCGAAGCGCCCGATCCTCCGCCCGGCACTGGACGGCGAGCGCGCCCTGGCCTGGCGCCGGCGGCATCGCGTGAGCATCGAGGATCTCGTTCTCGTCGACGGCGACACCCAGACGGCGCAGACCCGCGAGTGCCAGGACGGCGGCGTCGTACTCGCCCTCTCGCACTTTCCGAAGCCGCGTGTCGACGTTCCCGCGGATCTCTCGCGTCATCGCATCGCGGCGGAGCGCGCGCAGGAACGCCGCGCGCCTCGGGCTCGAGGTGCCGACGACGGCGCCCGCGGGGAGCGACGAGAGCCCACCGCGCGTGGCCGTGACCAGCACGTCCCTCGGATCCTCGCGCTCCGGGACGGCCGCGACCACGAGACCCTCGCGCTCGGCGGTGGGCAGATCCTTCAGCGAGTGGACGGCGATGTCGATCTCGCGCCGGAGCAGCGCCTCCTCGATCGTCGCGACGAACGCGCCGTCGGCGAGCGTGCGGATCGGCCGCTCGCTGCGATCGCCGGCCGTGTGCAGAACGCGGATCTCGACGTCGTCGCCAAGACGGGACGCAACGAGCCTCGTCTGGGCGAGCGCGAGCGCGCTGCCGCGCGTCCCGATAACGACGCTCACGGCTCGATCCCGAAGAGGTCGCGTGCGGCACCGGCGCGCGACGGTTTCATCCGAAGGGCGGCCGTCGGCGCGTGCAGAAGCCCGCGCGCGAGCGCCTGCGCAAGACCGGCCACGACCTCGCGATCGCGGTGGTTCAGATGTCCGAGCTTTCTGAGCGCGCGGTCGAGCTGTCGCCGGCGGAGACTTTCGGCCTGCGCATGCAGCGCGGCGATGACCGGGGCGGCATCGCGGGCCGCGCTTTCGTCAATGAACTCTGCGGCCGCGAGCCGGCAGGCCTCTTCGCACTCTGCAATGACTCGACCAGATACGGACGCTTCGGAACCGAGATCGTCGACCGTCCGGTAATGGAGCCCTTCGAGGACCCGGGCCTCCGCCGCCACGCTTCGCGGCATCGCGATATCGACGATCACGAGCGGACGCCTCTCCAGGCGCACGGTCAACAGCTCGGCAGTAAGGACCGAGCCCCGCGTATCGGCCGCCGAAATGATGCCGTCGGCTGCATCGATCGCGCGTCCGATGTTCGCCAGGGCGATCGCTTCACCGCCCGCGTCCGCGGCCGCTCTTTCGGCGCTGCCGCCGGACTGGGAGACGACAAGGATCTGGCCGACACGACGCCGGAGCGCCCGGACCGCGAGCTTGCCGACCTCGCCGGCACCCACGACGAGTACCGTCGCGCCGGCTGGCTCGGGCACCTGTCGCAAGAGCTCGTCCACAGCGAGCGAGCCGATCGACCGCGTTACCGAACCGAGTGGGGTCTGGGCGCGAAGGAGCCGACCGTGATGTAGGGCGCGCTCGACGGCGGCCGAGAGACGTGAGGGCAGTCGCGTTCCGCGGGCTGCGTACGCGCGGCGAAGCTGCCCAAGGATCTGCCGCTCGCCTGGAATGGCTGAGTCCAGACCCGCCGCGACGCGGAAGAGGTGGTTCACCGCGGCGGGTTCCGTGCGGACGACCACCGCATCGAGGACGTCCGGTGCCTCGACGGTTCCGCGCAACCAGGTGCGAGGCTCGAGAAGGAGGGGCAGACAGGCGAAGACCTCGACACGGTGGCATGTGATGAGCGCGAGCGCGCCCCGCTCGACCGCCCGAGGCAGGGACGCCGCGAGGCGCTCGCGCGCGGAGATCGGCGCGTCCCGCTGGTGGAGCGACCAGGAGACGAGTGCTTCGGTGATGACGTCGACCGTATGCACCGAGGCGCGAGTCGCAAGCGCGACCCCGAGGTTTGCCTAAGGTCGCGGGGTATTACGGAAGATGCGCACGTGTGTCAGCCCGCTCGTGTCACCGGTCCGCTGACACCATGTAGCCGCACCGTTCGAGCTCTTGCTTCAACTCGGGGAACCGGAATGTCCAGAACACAACAAAGGGTGGGCGTCGCGGAATCGAATGTTCGATTCGCAAGCCGGTTGAGAAAAAGCCGCGGTACTTTCTGAGGCTTCGTATCGAATCCTTTGGAAGGACCCACGTCAGACCAACAAACGATACGGTCAGCCCTGTCTCTTGGACGGTCAGCCTGGCTAGTGGCCAGGTCGCGTTGACGGACCACGCGATCGACTTTCCGATGCGTGCGCCACCGGTCTGCGAAAACGGCATGGCTACCAGCGGTGATACGCCGGATGTCCCGGCTTCACCGCGACAAAGGTCCCT
>VBGU01000377.1 GCA_005881085.1 Chloroflexota bacterium
CTGAACGAAAGCGGCTAGCCCTCTTCTGGCGCAACCGCTGCGACGATCGCGAGATCTTGCGGACGGACCTTTGCTGGGTCGAACTTCCGAACATTTGCAGTCATTCGAGTGAGCATCTCCGACATCGTCATGGGCGGTCCCTCTCCCTTTTTGGATGGGATCCAGCGAACAGGGTTGCACCGCGCGACCACCACTTGCCGTAGGTATGGACTCTTCATGCCTCGTTCCTGAAGAGCTTTCACGTGCACGGCGACGCGGTCATCAATGTCCATGAGGCGAACCGCCCACTGATCCCGCTGGCGTAGAGCAGCCGGAAGCGCTGTATCCATGAAGCGGTCGACCCGGCGCAGCATCGAGTTGTAGGAGGACCCGGCGAAACGATCGCGTTTCTCGTAGGCCGCCCCCAAGGTGAGGAAAGCGGGCGACTCGAAGCTCGTCGCGTGCTCCGATTCCTTCGAGCGCGGCGCCTCCTTCGCGAGCTGGCGAGCCATGCGGATGACCTCGAGCGCGCGGTCGCGCAGGTTGTGCGCCTTCTCGGTGTTGAGCGCGAGGATGCGGTAGGCGAGCGCCGGGTCGTCGGTCAACAGCGCGGTGATCGAGCGCAGCCCAAGCTGCTTCGCGGCCGCGAGGCGGTGTCGGCCATTCGGGGACCAGAACCCGTCGCCGCTGGGGATCGCGATCACCGGATCCAGAAAAAGGCCTGAAGAGCCGATCGCGACCGCGAGGCGGTCCGCATGGGTCTTCGAAAGGTCGCGCTGGAAGGGTGTCGCCTCAACACTCGCGAGCGGAAGCGACGCGAGTACGAGCGGCAGCCCCGCGTAGGGATCGCGGTATGCGGCGAGGACCGATCCCTTCGCCTTCTCCACGCGTTCGGTCAGGCCGACGATGTGCTCGTCGCCGCGGTCGAGGGCGGACTCGCGCGCTTCGGGACCGCGCGGTTCGGCCGGACCGCGCCTGCGCCGCGTAGTCTTACGCGTCGTCGCTTTCTTGGTGGCGGTCTTCTTCGCGGGACTCATGCTCACTCCCCTCCTGCCGGTGCGACCTGCGGAACCTGCCGCCCCCGACCCGGTGCCGTGAAGTTTCGCAGGGCTTTCGCCCGCGTGGCGGCGGCCGCCATGACGCCGCCGATCGCGAGCGCGCCGATCGTCGCCGCGCCGGGTGCTCCGAAGAGTGCCGTCGCCACACCCGTTTCGACCTGCGAGGCGCTCGTCAGCCCCCGCGAGACGATCACGATGAGTGACATGACGCGCCCGCGGTAGGCGTCGCCGGCGGCGAGCTGCGCGATCGCGTTCCGCATCGTGCCCCATGTCGCGTCCGCGAACCCGAGGACTGCGAGCACCGCGAGGGACAGCGGGAACGATCGCGACCAGGCGAAGACAAGCAGGGTCGACGCGTACAGCGCACCGGAGGCAAGCATGAACGCGCCCTTGCGCCGGATGTCGCCCAAAAGAATGAGCAGAATCATTCCTGCGAGGGCGCCAGCGCCGATGCTCGAGAGGAGCAGCCCAAGGCCTTCGGCTCCGGCACCGAGAACATCGCGCGCGAAGATCGTCATGAGCGCCTGGTTGTGGCCGAAGATCGACAGCGTCGCCTCGATCGCCAGCACGAGTGGCAGGATGGCGCTCGCACGCACATAGCGGAGCCCGCCGACCAGCTCAGTGCGGATGGACCCGCGTGGCCCAGGCGACGCGATCGGTGGGATACGCATCGCGAGAAGCGCGCCGATGATCGCAAAATAGCTGATCGCATTCACAAAGAACGGCGCCGCGATGCTGACACGAGCGATCAACACGCCGGCGATAGCCGGGCCGACAAGCTGCCCTGTTTGAAAGAGCATCGCGTTGAGCGTGATCGCGTTCTGCAGCTGGCCTCGCGGGACCAGCATCGGGAAGAGCGATTGGCGTCCCGGCGCGTCGAACGCGGCGATGGTCGCGTTGATGAGGCTGATCACGTAGACATGCCAGAACACGACGTGTCCGGTCACGACAAGAGCTCCGAGCAGGAGTGACGAGGCCACGGACGCGCTCTGCGTGATGAGGAGAAGCCGCCGCCGCTCGACACGATCCGCGACGGTCCCGCCGATGAGCGCGAACGCGAAGATGGGGGCGGCACGGAACACTCCGTTGAGCCCGAGGAGGAACGGGGAATCCGTCAGTTGATAGAGGAGCCATGACGTCGCGGTGAGCTCGATCCACGTCCCCGACATCGACACGAGCTGGCCGACCCAGTAGAGCGCGTAGTTGCGATGGCCGAGTGGCGCGAGGCCAGGTGGCGGGAAGCGGCTCACGCCCTCATCGTTGGCGGAACTGGCGAATGTGTCGGCGGCTGATTGCCTTACCGGGCGCGTCCTTCGGGATGATGCTGATCGACCCGTCGCGCTCGAGATACGCGGCCTCGACCCCGGCCATGTCTTCGAGGCCGTGCTCGCGAGCCGCCATCAT
>VBGU01000378.1:0-479 GCA_005881085.1 Chloroflexota bacterium
AGGCGGGCTGCAGCATGCCCAAGTAACGCGGAGCTGAACGGAGGGCGGGACGATGTCCCGCCCTTCCTCATCGCATGGAATACATCGCGCTGCAGCTCTTCAACGGCCTGGTGAACGGAAGCTTCTACGCGCTGCTCTCGCTTGGTCTCGCCGTGATCTTCGGCGTCCTGCGCGTCGTGAACTTCGCGCACGGAGCGCTCTACATGCTCGGCGCGTTCGCCGCTTATCTCCTCCTGCAGGACTTCGGCGTCGGCTTCTGGATCGCGCTCATCCTCGCACCGATCGGGATCGGGATCGCCGGCATGGTCCTGGAACGTCTGCTCATCCGGCGGCTCTACGGGCTCGATCCGCTCTACAACTTCCTGCTCACGTTCGGGCTCACGCTGATGATCCAGGACGGCGTTCGGCTGCGATATGGGCTGCAGGGGCAGCCGTATCCGGCGCCGGCCGAGCTCGCAGGTTCGGTGTCGGCGGGCCTC
>VBGU01000378.1:507-3153 GCA_005881085.1 Chloroflexota bacterium
GATCGAGCGCACCCGACTTGGGATGATCGTGCGCGCCGCCACCGAGCGTCCCGAGCTCACGCGGGCGCTTGGGATCAACGTCGACCGCTGGGTCACTCCGGTGTTCGGCTTCGGCGTCGCCCTCGCCGCGCTCGGCGGGGTCCTCGCCGCGCCCATGCGCAACGTCTCTCCGCTGATGGGGAGCGAGCTCATCATCTTCGCGTTCGCCGTCGTGGTCATCGGCGGGATGGGCTCGATCGCGGGGGCTGTCGTCGCTGGGTTCCTGGTCGGCGTTCTGGCGAGTCTCGCCGCCGTCTTCAACCCAGCGCTCGAGAACGTGGTCGCGTTCGCGCTGATGGCGATCGTGCTTCTCGTGCGGCCGGCGGGCCTCTTCGGCTCGCTCGAGGCTCGCTCGTGAATCGCGCGCTCAGGGTTCTGCCCTACGCGGTCGCCATCGCGGTCGCGCTGCTGCTCCCGCGTGCGATGTACCCCGTGCTCGCGCTCGACATCCTGCTCTGGGGTCTCTTCGCGATGTCGGTCGACGTCCTGCTCGGGTACGTGGGTCTCCTCTCGTTCGGCCACGCGGCGATCGCCGCGAAATCGATGGGCGTCCCGTTCGCGATCGCCGCGCTCGTCGGCGCGGCAGCCTCCGCGGTGCTCGCGGTCCCGTTCGGATATCTCGCCATCCGCCGGCGCGGGATCTACTTCGCGATGGTCACGCTCGCCTTCGCCCAGCTGGTCTTCTACGTGGCGAATGAGTGGCGCGATCTGACCGGCGGCGAGAACGGACTTCACGGAGTGCCGCGAACGTTCCCGGGCCTCGCGCTGGGCCGCTCGACCGACTTCTACTACGCCGCTCTGCCGATGATCCTGCTCGGCTACCTGGTCGCGTACCGCATTGTCCACTCGCCGTTCGGACACGTTCTGGTGGCGATCCGTGACAACGAGCCGCGGGCGCAAGCCCTCGGCTATGCCACCTGGCGCTACAAGCTTCTGGCCTTCGTGCTCTCCGGCGGGCTCGCCGGGCTGGCCGGCGGTCTCTTCGCGCTCGGGAACGGCTTCGCCTCGCTCGACCTGCTCCACTGGACCACGTCGGGCCAAGCCGTGCTCATCACCATCCTCGGCGGCATCGGAACCCTATGGGGAAGCCTGCTCGGCGCGGTCATCGTTCTCGAGCTGCGAGACGCGCTAACGAGCGCGCCGGAACTGTCGGGCGTCGTGACCGGCGCGGTTTTCGTCCTGATCGTCCTAGCGTTCCGTCGCGGGCTCTGGGCCACGGCCCGCGAAGCGCTCCGGCGGTTCGCCACTCCACCCGTTTCTGCCAGAATCGATATCTCCGAAGGGGAGGTCCGCCATGGCCGTTCGTAGCCGCACGCGTACAGCCGCACCCCGCCGCGCAGCTCCGAAGGCGCAGAAATGGGTCTATCTCTTCGCGAACAAGAAGGCCGAAGGCAACGCGAAGATGCGCGATCTCCTCGGCGGCAAGGGTGCCGGTCTCGCCGAAATGACCAACGCGGGTCTGCCGGTCCCCGCCGGATTCACGATCACGACCGCCGCCTGCAACGCCTACTTCGCATCGGGCAAGAAGCTGCCGCCCGGACTCTGGGATCAGGTCGAGAAGGCCCTCGCGACCATCGAGCGGGCGACGAAGAAGAACCTCGGCGATCCGAAGGACCCGCTCCTCGTCTCGGTCCGATCGGGCGCCGCCATGAGCATGCCCGGGATGATGGACACGGTGCTCAATCTCGGACTGAACGATGAAAGCCGGACGGGCCTCGCGAAGCTCACGAAGAACGAGCGCTTCGCCTGGGACGCTTACCGCAGGTTCATTTCGATGTTCGGCCGGATCGTGCTCGGCATCGACCCCTCGAAGTTCGAGCACGCGCTCGACGCCAAAAAACGGGTGGCGCGGGTCAAGAGCGACCCCGAGCTTTCGGCGAAGCAGCTCGAGGAGCTCGTGAACGAATACAAGGGAATCGTCCGCAAGGAGACCGGGAAACCGTTCCCGAGCGAGCCGCAGGATCAGCTGCGCCTCGCGATCGAGGCGGTGTTCGGCTCGTGGTTCGGTCAGCGCGCCAAGGACTACCGCAAGCAGTTCAAGATCTCGGACGACCTCGGGACCGCCTGCAGCATCGTCACGATGGTGTTCGGAAACATGGGCGACGACTCCGGCACCGGCGTCGCGTTCACTCGCGATCCGAACACCGGCGCGAAGGAGCTGTACGGCGAATATCTGACGAACGCGCAGGGCGAGGACGTCGTCGCCGGCATTCGCACGCCGTCGAAGATCGCGCAAATGAAGAAGGACCTGCCCGCGGCCTACGCAGAGTTCGAGAAGATCGCGAAGCGGCTCGAGAAGCATTACCGCGACGCGCAGGACCTCGAGTTCACGATCGAGCGCGGCAAGCTCTACATGTTGCAGACGCGCTCCGCCAAACGCACCGCTGCGGCCGCGATCAAGATCGCGACCGACATGGTGAAGGAAGGCCTGATCACCAAAGACGAGGCCATCACGCGCGTCGAGCCGGCCCAGGTGGAGCAGCTCCTCTTGCCGCGCTTCGATCAGAAGGAGGTCGAGAGCGCGCGCAGCGCCGGGCGCTACCTCGCGAAGGGTCTCAACGCGTCACCCGGGGCCGCGACCGGACGCGCCGTGTTCGACGCGGATCG
>VBGU01000090.1 GCA_005881085.1 Chloroflexota bacterium
GTTCGTCTTTATCGTCGCCGGTGCGATCACGGTCGTGCTGACGCTGGCGGCGCTGCTCCTGCCGTCGATCCGTAACCTCGAATGAAACTGCCGCGGATCCTCGAACCACTTCGTCATCGCGATTTCCGGCTGCTGTGGACAGGCCAGACCGTCTCTTCCTTGGGGAACTCCTTCAACTTCGTCGCCATCCCGTTCCAGATCCTCGCGCTCGGCGGTGGTGCTCTTGAGCTCGGGCTCACGGCTGCGATCGGCAGCGCGACCACGCTGGTCGCTCTCCTGATCAGCGGCGCGATCGTCGACCGCGTCCCGCGGCGGACCGTCATTCTCACCAGCGATCTCGCTAGCGGGTTCGTCGTCTCGATCGTGGCCGTGCATCGCTCCGCATCGAGCACCTCTACGCGGCATCGGCGATCTTCGGGGTCACCGTCGCGTTTTTCGGACCGGCGATGACCGCGATCATCCCGGAGCTCGTGCCTCCCGACATCCTTCAAGCGGGCAATGCGGTACGGGGTCTTTCCAGACAGCTTGGGCGCCTGGGAGGCCCGGTCCTCGGAGGGGTGATCGTTGCCGTCGCGGGTCCGCCCATCGCATTCGCATTAGACGCCGCGTCGTTTTTTCTGAGCTTCGCCCTGCTCTCATTCGCCCGGCCTCCCCGGCGTGAGCCTCCGGCAAGCGCGGCGCTGCTGGACCAGGTCCGTGCCGGTTTCGCATTCACCTTCTCCCTGCCCTGGCTGTGGACGACGATCCTTCTCTTCGCTCTCATCAACGTCGCGTTCTTCGGACCGCTGACGGTCGCGCTCCCGCTCCTTGTTCGCGATGTGCTCCTCGGTGATGCCCGACTCTTCGGGGCGATCGGCACCGCGGTCGGAATTGGCGAGCTCGCGGGCACCTTTGTCATCGGGCAGCGTCGGGTGCGCCGTATCGGGATCGCGATGTATCTCTGGGCGATCCTCGCCGGGCTCGGCGTCGCGGGCTACGGGCTGATCCCGGCCGTGCCGTTCATTTTCGGTGCGGCGTTCCTCGTGGGCATATCGCTCTCCGGCTTCCAGATTCTTTGGGACACGGCGGTGCAGCGGAACGTCCCCAGCGAACTCCTCGGGCGCGTATCGAGCGTCGACTTCCTCGGGTCGACACTGCTCACTCCGCTCGGGCCCATTGTCTTCGCGGCGCTCGTTGAAGCCATCGGTCCGGCGAACGCCTTTGTCGTAGGGGGAGCCGTGACCGCCGCGCTCTGCCTCCCGGCGCTTGCTATCCGCTCGATCCGCGATCTGGAATGAATCGTGCGTGATACAGCCGAGCGGTACGATTGCGGGGACGCCGGGACCGGCACGTAGCCGGCCTGGACGGAGGTTTCGAAGTGAGCGATCAGTACGGCGGCGCAATCACGCCGGCCCCGAAGAAGGTCACCGTCCCCGACCTCGTCGCGATGAAGCGCGACGGCAAGCGCATCACGATGATGACCGCCTACGACGCGGCGTTCGCGCGCCTCGTCGATCAGGCCGGCATCGACGTCATCCTCGTCGGCGATTCGCTCGGCATGGTCGTCCTCGGTTATCCGACGACCGTGCCCGTGACGATGGACGACATGGTCCGCCACGCCGCCGCGGTCTCGCGCGGCGCGACGCGGCCGCTCCTCATCGGTGACATGCCCTTCGGCTCGTACCAAGCGAGTTCGTCCGAGGCCCTTCACAACGCGGCGCGTTTTCTCAAAGAGGCGGGCATGGACGCGATCAAGGTCGAGGGCGGCGCCGAGGTCGTCGAGACGGTCCGCACGCTCACCGCGAACGGCATCGCCGTCATGGCGCACGTGGGTCTCACGCCGCAGCGCGTCGCGCAGCTCGGCGGCTTCAAGGTGCAGGCGAAGACCGCGCGCGCCGCGCGTCGCCTCATCGAAGACGCTCTCGCGCTCGAGGACGCCGGAGCTTTCTCGATCGTGCTGGAGAGCGTTCCCGCGCCGGTCGGTGCGCTCGCGACCCAGCGTCTTTCGATCCCGACCATCGGGATCGGCGCGGGCGTGGATTGCGATGGCCAGGTGCTCGTGCTTCACGACGTTCTCGGCCTCTACGGCGAGTTCAAGCCGAAGTTCGCCAAGCGCTACGCCGACATCGGCGCGGCGGTGACGACCGCACTTCAGGAATTCGACCGCGACGTCCGCGACGGCTCATTCCCAACCGAGGAGCACAGCTTCACCATGAAGGAGAGCGAGCTGCTCTCGCTGCAGCGGAGCCTGGCGCAACAGAAGGCGGGCTAGTGCGCGTCGCGATCCTGGGCATGGGCGCGATCGGCCACGTGGTCGCTCGGGCTTTGGATGGGCGCGCCGACCTCGTGAAGGTCGATCGCACGAAGGCGCCGCTCCGCGACGGCGAGGAGCCGGTCGGCGCTGCGATCGTGACGACGAAAACGCCCGGCAGCGCATGGGCCGCTCAGATCGCCGCGAAGATCCTCGCGCCCGATGGCGTCGCTCTCACGATCCAGAACGGACTCGGCAACTACGAGATGCTCGTCGAGCACGTTGGTCATCCGCGCGCGGCCGTCGGTGTGATCTACGTCGGCGCTCAGCTTGTGAACGGAGAGCTTCGCGCGACCGGCGCCGGCAAGGTCGAGCTCGGCAGGCCTCCTGGCGCAACGCCGCGGGCGAAGCTCGACGAGCTCGGACGACTTCTCCGCGAAGGCGGCATGGACGTGACCGTCGTCGATGACGCGTGGCCCGCCGTGTGGCGCAAGGTCGTGACGAACGCGGCGGTCAACCCGGTTACAGCGCTTCTCGGTCGGACGAACGCGGAGCTTCTCGCCGACGCACCCGCGTCGGGGGTCGCCGACTGTCTGGCTCGCGAGGTCGCGCGCGTCGCGACGGCGTCGGGCGTGCGGATCGGCGAGGACGAGGCGACCAAGCAGTGGCGCGCGATGGCGGCGCTCACGGGCGCGAATCGCTCGTCGATGCTGCAGGACGTCGAGGCTGGGCGACCGACTGAGATCGACGCGATCTCCGGTGCGGTCGCGCGCGAGGGCGAGCGCCGCGGGGTCGCCGCCCCGCTCAATCAGGCGATGACGCTGCTCGTCTCTTCGCTCGCAGAGCGTTGATGATCCCGAATGTGGCGGCGCCAGCCAGCAGACCCCACCCCAGATATACCCAGCCCAGATAAGCCAACGGCATCGTCGTCATCCCAAGGACGATGATCGCGAGCGCGGCGACCGCGAGCACCGCCGGCGCGCGGCTTTCCGGCGAAGGTACGGCCTGCGCGATGAGCGCCGCCGCGATGAAGAACATGCCCACTGAGGCGATCGCGATGAAGGCGAAGGAGCCAAGGATTCCCAGCACCAGAGCGGACACCAGCAGGACGGCCCCGATCACGGCAAATACCATGGCTGAAGGTGGCGACGCGCGACGCACGCGCCGATTGTCCTGCCCGAGAATCGGTATGCAACCCCGACGCGGGAACTCCTGAAGCAGCCGAGCGTTAGATAGACGTGAGGCTTCTCCTGCCGCTCGTGATTCTGGTGGCCGCGTGCGGCGGTGCGGTCGGATCGCCCGGGCCCTCGGCGCCACTCCCGCCCGAGGCGCGCGGCGCTCTCGAGCAGATCTACGTCGACGGGCATGCCTACACCCTGCAAGCCGACCTCTATCGCGACCTCATGCCAGGTCCTGCTCCGACGCCAAAGCGCGGCGTCGGCGGCACGATCTTCCTCACGCCCGATCGCGAGAGCGACCCGCCGGCGGGAATGCGCGCCGACAAGGCCTGGCTCGTCAATGGCTCCGAGGTCTGGGAGACGGTCCCGCAGCCGCTCCAGACGTTCGCCGTCGATCGCCAGCACCACCTCTCGCTGAGCGTCCGCGACGGACCGACCTGGGATGCCGGTGCGAAGGTCGACGTGGTGCTCCAGTTCAGCACGTCGAGCGGCACATATTTCATCCAGCACCGCGGCGCTCAGGTGATCGGCGCGCTCTAGCGGGCGAAGCCCGCTCCCTTCTCGCAGGGGGCTCTGCCCCCTTCCACCCCCGGTTTACCGCGCGAAGCGCCGCCCGATCACGAGCGATACCGCCGACATTCCGACGAAGGCGATCCCGATCCAGCTGAAAGCGGTCGCAATCCCGACGCCTTCGGCGAGAAATCCGAACAGCGGCGCTCCGATCCCGCCGACATGTGCGTTCACCAGGTAGTACGCGCCGAGGACCGTCGCGCGGCGGCCGGGAGGCGCGCTGTCCATGACGAGCGTCTCGGTGACCGTCGACCGCATCGACCAGAGAAGTCCGAACACGACCAGCGCGACGACAAGTCCCTCGTTCGGAACGATCGTGACCGCGTAGACCGCGGGTCCCATGAGCGCGAGACCGCCGAGCATCACGCGCCGGCGGCCGAAGCGGTCCGAGAGCCAGCCACCGAGTGGCGCGCCGATCACGCCGACGAGCTGCGGCACGCCGAAGAAGACGGCCGCAAGCGCCGGCGACAGGCCGCGCGCATCCACGAGGTACAGCGCGAGGAACGCGAGAAGGGCCGCGATGCCGAACTGGAACGCGATCGAGAGCGAGACGACCGGCCCGACGTCGCGGAACACCCGTCCGATCTCGCGGAAGGCGGCGAAGCGGTCGCCATTCGGCGCGGCGCGCTCGTGGACGCGCGGCGAGACGAACCAGAGCAGCGCGCCGAAGACGATCGGCGCGGCCGCGAACCAGACGTACGGCGTGCGCCATGTGCCCGTCGCCGTCGCGAGGAGACCGGCGACCGCGGGCGCCGCGAAGAACGAGAGATGTCCGCCGGTGATGTGAATGCCCATCGCCGTGCCGCGCACTCGCGGCGAAAACGTGCGCGCGATGAGCGCCGCGGCCGGACCGTGGTACGAACCGGACACGATCCCAAGCAGCACGAGGAGCGCGAGCAGCTGCCAGTACGAGCCGGCCGTCGCGAGGGCCACGCTCGCCGCGCCCATCAGGAACAGGCCGCCGACGATCACGACGCGCGAGCCGATGCGGTCGGCGAGCATGCCCCACGGCGCGTTCGCGAGCCCGGCCGCGATCGAGAACGCCGACACCGCGAAGCCGCTCTCGCCGTAGCTCAGCGCGAACGAGTCCCGGATCAGAGGCAGGAGCGGATTCAGAAGTGAGTTCGTGACGTGATGCGAGAAGTGCGCCGCCGTGATCGTTCCGAGGAGGGCCTGGCCGCGGCCTTCTTTGAGCGAGAGCTCCTCGACCGCGGGCTCGGCCGGGACGGTCATGGCCTCTTCGGCGATCGTGGTCACGCGAGCTCCTCGAGGCCGATGCCGAGCAGAACGTTGTCGATGAGCCGCGCCTGGCCGACTCGTGCCGCCAGCGAGACGACCGCGCGCTCGGCGGGGCGCTCGAGCTCGTCCAGCGTCAGCGGATCGGCCACCGACACATATTCCAGCGCAATCCCGGGAACCGCCGTGTCGCGCCGGACGCGGTCGCGCAGCTTCGCCGGGTCGCGCTCGCCGCGCGACCAGTCCTCGCTCGCGCCGAGCAGCGCGCGCGATAGCGCAAGCGCGGCGCGGCGATCGTCCGCCGAGAGATACCGGTTCCGTGAGCTCATCGCGAGACCGTCCGCGTCGCGCACGATCGGGCAACCGGCGACGCGCACGCCGAGCCGCAGGTCGCGGCTCATCGTCTGGACCACCCGGAGCTGCTGAAAGTCCTTCTGGCCGAAATAAGCGACATCCGGGCGGACGATCGCGAAAAGCTTCGTCACCACGGTCGCGACGCCGGCGAAGTGACCGGGCCGCGCGGCGCCCTCGAGACGCGCCGCGATGGGACCGGGTTGCACGCGCGTGGCGTCGCCGGCGGGGTACATCTCGTCCGCCGTTGGCGCGAAGACCATCGCGGCGCCGAGCCGCTCGCATATCGAGAGGTCGGCCGACTCATCACGCGGGTACGCCGCGAAGTCCTCGTGCGGACCGAACTGCGTGGGATTCACGAAGATCGAGACGACCGCGAGATCATTCTCGCGGACGGCCCGCTCGATGAGCGAAGCATGACCCTTGTGGAGCGCGCCCATGGTCGGTACAAAGCCAATGGAGGCCGTGGCCGACGCCGTGCGGAACGCACGAACGTCGGCGACAAGAGAAAGCTTCTTCAACCAGCGGCAGTATCGACCGCCGCGTTACGCCTCGCCTGGTACGCCGGGATCGTCGCCATCGGTGGCCGCTCGACATCGATGATGTCGTGCATCTCGAGGTGGAGCTTGCCGCCGCGGGTCGCGATGAGCTTCATCGTGTAGTTGGCCTCCTCGAGCAGGTTCGTGCCGTGGGCCTCGCCCATCCGTTTGATCGCGACCTGCAGGACTTCGAAGCTCATCTTCGATAAGTCGTAGAGCGACTGGTTGCGGTGAATGCGCTGCTTCATGTCGACCTGGCCGATGGCGCCCAGACCCGCGCGCTGCAGCGTGTCCACGAGCAGCCCGGTTTCGACGCCGTATCCCGAGAAGAACGGCAGCTGCTCGAGTAACGTTCGCCGGCCGGCTTGCTCGCCGGACAGCGGCTGCACGATCCCCGATAGCTCGGGAAAAAAGAGGTTCAGGATCGGGCGCGCGGCCAGCTCGGTCACGCGACCGCCGCCGGTGGCCTGCAGCTCGTCACCGATGTGGAGCGGTCGCTGGTAGAAGGCCTTCACGAACTGCAGGTCGGGTCGCATGAGCAGCGGACCGACGATGCCGTACACGAACTTCGGGTGCGCGCTCGTGACGTCGGTGTCGATCCACACGACGATGTCGCCGCCCAGGACGTGGAGGCTCTTCCAGAGGGCCTCGCCCTTCCCGCGGTAGCTGCCGGTCTCCGGAAGTATTTCGTCGTGGATGAAGACCGGCACACCTTCCTCTTCGGCGATCTCACGCGTGCGATCGTCGGACCGCGAGTCGATGACGACGAGCTCATCGACGAGCGGGAAGCGCTCGACGAGACGCGAGCGGATCGCGCGGATGACTTTGCGGATCGTCGCCTCCTCGTTGAGTGTTGGGAGACCGACCGAGATGCGGAGGTTCTGCCGCTCTTTCGCTTCGACGAGGCGGCGCAGATCGGCGAATTCGGTGGAGCTGAACGTGTTCTCGGCGAACCACTTGTCGGTGAGCTCGCCGAGCACGCGACTGCGTTCCGCGCGCTCGGCCGGGAGGCGGGTCCGCTCGACGAACATCGGCGAGGCGAGAGGCGCGCTGGTGCGGACGACGACCGCATTGCGGGCGTCCGCGATGATCCTCTGGCCGACGGGTCCGAGCGGGTCGCGCGCGCCTTCGCGACCGGTCGCGCCGAAGACGATCGCGTCGTGCTCCGCGAGCTCGTCCTCGATCACTTTCGCCGGATCGCCCGATCGCGTGACGAGGCGCTCGACGCGCTCGTCGTACGCACGCTCGCCGAGCAGCTGGTAGAGGGTCTGGGCCTTTCGCCCGCCGTCGGGCTCGGCGACGTGGAGCAGCGTCACCGCGCCGCCTTGCGCTTTTGCGAGCGCGATCCCAAGGCGCGCGGCGAGCTGGGCGTAGCGGCCGCCGCGTACCGGGACGAGGATCCGTTTCGCGCGCGCGGGCCGGCCTTTGACCACCGCGAGGTCGCACGGCGGCTGCCGCAGGATCGCCTCGATCGTCGTCCCGAACATGTCCCAGCCTGGACGGCGCCAGGCCACGAGGAGCAGGTCGGGCCGCTCGGTTGCGCAGGCCTCGCGGATCGCCTCCCACCCGACGCGGGCGACGGTCACCAGGCTGCGGAGGTGATGTCCGGGAAGCCCGCCCGCCAGGGCGTCGAGCGCGCGGCGCCGAACGCGCGCTTCTGGCTGGGCCGAGGCGAGCGTGTCCTCGCCGGTGACCTCGATCGCCGATGCGAGCACGACCTCGCCGTCGCCGGCAAGCGCGGCGGCGGTCTCGAGGAGACTGCCCTCGCGCTCGGGATCGCCGATCGCGACGAGGACCTTCATGCGATCCCCTCAAGCACGAGCGGGACCACGCGCTCGGCGAGGACGCGCGACCACGCCATCGCGCGGACCCGAGAGCGAAAGCGCGGACCGGGTTGCCCGAGCGATCGCTCGATCGCGTCGGCGATGACTTCACCGGACGCGTCGGGAGGCACGTACGTCGCGGCGTCGCCGGCGAGCGCGCGCAGGGTGGGGAGGTCGCTGCACACGATGGACAGGCGGTGGAGGGCGGCTTCGAGCAACGGGATGCCGAAACCCTCGCTCTGGCTCGGCAGCACGAGGGCGTCGCCGAGGGCGTAGAGGTCGGCGACGACGCGGTAGGAAGCTTTCAAACCGAGCGCGTAAAGGAGGTGGACGCCATCGACACCCTCGGCGAGGGCGGCGAGATCGGCGAGGTAATGCGCGTTCGCGGCGTTGTGCGGTCCGGGTGGTCCGGTCACGACGAGCATCGCCTGATGGCCACGCCCGCGGAGCGCGGCCGTCGCGGCGATGGCGGCCTCGATGCGCTTCCGCCGGGTGAGTCGGGCGGGCAGAACGAGGAGCGGATCGGCCCGGTAGAGGTCGAGTCGCTCGGCGAGGCGTGTCCCCGCTGTCGAAAGCCCGAGCGCGGCGGCGATGTCCACTCCATTCGGCACCACCGCGACGCCCTCGCGACGCAGACCGGCGAGCGCGGCTAGCTGGTCCGCACGCTCGTCCGACACGGCGACGTAGCGGATCCCCGGGTGGGCCCGGGCGATGAGACCCCACGGGTCACCGGGGTGACGCTCGTTCGCATACAGCGGGTCGGACCAGGCGAGGTCGTGCGTCCACGCGATGACGACGCCCGGGCGCTCGCGCGCGAGCCGAACGAGCGCCTCCGTCAGCGCCAGATCCTTGTGCATCGTCATGACGTTGTGCACGACGACGCGGTCCGCCCTCGCGAATATCGGCCGAAGCTTGCGCACCAGGCGGTCGACGAGCGCGTCGTGCGCCTTCGTGCGCTCGCCCTGCGCGAGAGAACGGAAATCGCGCAGGACCCTCTCGTTCCGCGAATCGACCTCGGGAATGCGCGCGAGTCGCACGCCGTTTGGCGCGCGGCCTCGTCCGGCGACGATCGTGACATCCGCGCCCGCCTCGCGGAGCGCCGTCGCGTGAACGCCCATGACCTGCTCGACGCCGCCGAGAATCGAGGGAGCGGTGTAATGCACGAGGACGACGCGCGGACGCCGGCGCGTCACGCGGTGGCAGCCGCCCTCGCGACGCGGCCGCGACCGCCCGCGATGCGATCGCCGCGCTGGCTCCGCCGGACGCGGAATGTGACGCGCGAATCGAAGAGGCGCATATCGCGAACGTCGACGCGGTCGAGCCACGCCGGGAGCGCGGGGTCGAGCAAGAGGCGCTGCGTGTTCAGGTCCGGCTGCATCCCGAGGAGCGCGCGCAGGCAGAGAAAGACCATCCCCGCGGACCACGCCTGCGGGATGCACGACACGAGGTAGTCGGCCGGCCGCGACGAGAACCGGAGATCCCGCTGGAAACCGCACCAGAGCTCGGGAAGCTGCGCGTTCGGAAAGCGGCGGCCGGCCTCGATCAACGCGCCCACCACCTCGGCCGCCTCCTCGCGCTGACCGTAGCGCGCGAAGCCCTGAACGATGAGCGAGTTGTCGTGCGGCCACACCGATCCGTTGTGGTAGCTCATCGGGTTGTACGTCGGGTACTTGCTCGAGAGCGTCCGGATGCCCCACCCGGTGTACATGTCGAGCTCCATGAGGCGCCCCGTCAGGGCGGCGCCGTGTTCGGGGCTCGCGATCCCGCACCAGAGGGCGTGCCCGGCGTTGCTCGTCACGGCCGGGACCTGCTTCTTGTCGCCGTCGAGCGCCTGCGCGTAGCACTGCTCGGCTTCCATCCAGAAGTCGCGCTCGAAGCGGAT
>VBGU01000366.1 GCA_005881085.1 Chloroflexota bacterium
TCTCGCGCTGCCGCGATCCCAGCGATCGCGATGAACACGAGCACGAACAACACGACGAGCGATCGGTTGGGCGACAGCGATTTCGGAGCTCGGATCATCTTCACCAAATAACGCACACGAGCCGCAGCGGATATGCCAGCGCCGGAACTCTCCACTCGGACTGACTCGTTACTGCGGCGGGCAGGCCGGCGGCGGCGCCTTGGGGTCCGGAGACGGGCCATTGCAACGATCGCCCGATAGCGGGATGGCTGGAACCGGTGCGTTCTGGGCGGGAGCCGTCGTGGCTTCGTTGTCCCCCATCGGCCGGGTTTGGAGCGTGTTCGCAGGCGCATTTAGCGGGGCCGCGTCATTGGGAGACGCGGCAGGTGATGGCGCCACTACTGGAAACGCGGTGCCGTTGTCTGGTGCGCCGTGCTCCACGGCCGGTGCGTCGATCGTTCCGCAAGCCGCCGCACACAGCGCGACCAGCAACAGACCCGTCGAAATCCTCTTCATCGCTCCGAGATTAACGACGCTCGGTACCGCGATGTTTTGTCTCGCGGTCGCGGGCGCTCATAGCAGTCCCTAGCATCGCCCGGCGTGCGGTGGGTCGTCATCATCCTGGGAGTACTCGCGGCAACCAGCTGCGATGCCGTTGAGCCGCGCATCGCGGCGGACCAGCTCCCGGGGCTCGTCCTACAAGTGGCCGACCTACCTAGCTTTTCGCAGTTCGCGCTCGGACCGCAGGTCGCCGCCGACGCGCACGCGGGACCACGAAAGGATCCCGCGCGATTCGGTCGGCTCGGAGGCTTCATCGCACGGTATCGACCGGCCGATGCGGCGGTACGTAACGGCCCGCTCGTGGTCGAGTCGCGGGCCGATCTCTTTCCATCGACATCAGCCGCGAAGCAGGACCTCGACGCGTACACCACCGAATACGAAGCGACGATCGCCCGTTCCGCTGGAAAAAAGCTTGGCGAGGTTGCCGTCGGCGACGAAGCCCGCGCGTTCACGTTCGGCGGAGGCGCCGATTTCTTCTACGTTGTCGTCTGGCGCAACGCGAACGGCACGGCTTCGGTTCTTGTCGAGGGGTCGGCGGTCACGCTCGACGACGCGCTCGCGCTCGCACGTAAGCAGTCTGCCCGGCTTTCAGCGGCGACCCGATAGCACAGACCGCTCTGCGTTTTGCAGCCGCCCCGAGCGGCGCGTACATTCCGCGCGCTTCTGGTGTGGAAGCCATAGATAAGGGGGGTCGCATGCCGCGAAGGATTTGGCTTGCGCGAACGCTTGCAGCGGTATACGTCGCCGCGCTCGTTTTCTCAGGAGGAGCATCGGTAACGTCGGCCGCGGAGGACGACGTCGTTCTCTTCCCGAAGGTGATAGGCGATCCGGACGAGAACGGTGCACCGCCGTCCGGGATGATGGACTTCCGCGACGTCGACGTGGGCAACGCGCTGACGGAGTGCCCGCAGGCAGGATCGCCGACAGACAAACAGCCGAAGCCGCTCGATCAGCGAACGGTCGACAAGGTCGAACAGCTGTCGAACGGCGGCGATGACAACAAGACCAATCAGGACTACGCGTGCTTCCCTCAGGACGAGACCTCGATCGCCGTCAACCCGACGAATCCCCGGAACGCCATCGGCGGCGCCAATGACTACCGCCTCGGCTGGGGGACGTCGGGCTTTTACGTCACGACGGACGGCGGCAATCACTGGTACGACGGCATCAAGCCGTTCCCGACGAACGCCAACCAATTACGCGACCACGTCGACGGCGGCGGCGACCCATCCGTCGCTTTCGACCGCGACGGGATCGCGTACTACAACGACCTGCACTTCATGCGCGAGAACGACGAGAGCGGCATCTTCGTCGCTCGCTCGACGAACGGTGGCTTCACGTGGAGCCGCCCGTGCGTTCCGGCCGGCAGCACCGACGCCACTGCGCGCTGCGGTGGGAACGGCGACGTCCGGCGGCCAGGCGATGGTGTTGTCAGCTACTTCCCGGACAACGACAACGCTCTGAATGGAAGCGTTCCGGCCAACGACAAGAACTACATGACCACCGGACCGCGTCCCGCGGGCGTGACGCCCACGTGCTTCGCGCCGATCTCCAAGGCTGCGATTCCGGCAGGCCAGCCCGGGTGCCCGGCGACGCTCATCGGCGTCGACCGGCTCTATGTGACGTGGACGATCTTCTTCCAGGGCACAGCGACGATCAACTTCAGCTACTCGGACGATCGCGCGTATTCGTGGTCTCCCGCGAGGGTGATCAGCGGCAGCGCCCCGTTCTGCGCCTTCGGGGTCACAGCGAACGCCTGCGATTCGAATCAGTTCTCCACGCCCACGGTCAACCCGACGACCGGCGCGCTGTGGGTCGGGTTCGAGAACTTCAACACGCCCGACGAGAACCAGTACCTCGTCGTCCGCTCGACGGACGGCGGCGCCACGTTCCAGGGCCCGTTCTTCGTCAGCGTCGTCTTCGACGTCAACTACCCACGCTCGGGCTCCAACCGACTGGACTGCACGGCCCGCGGACAAGGCAGCCGGAACGTCCTCACGAACAGCTGCTTCCGCGTGAACTCAGGCGGCAACATCGTCGCCGATCGGC
>VBGU01000091.1 GCA_005881085.1 Chloroflexota bacterium
TCGATCTCGTCCTTCGACGAGTCCGTCACGTACTTCCCGAAGACCTGCGTCGGCAGGATGTAGCCGTTCAGGTCGATGATCGCCGAGCAGGTCACCTTACTCATCGTGACGCTGAACTTCTTGGGGTTCGCGGTGTCGATCTTCACTCCTGAGATGGTCTTCGCGGTTCCCTTGCAACCGGATGTTGACGAACCGACGCAGTAATCGAGGAAGCCCTGAATGTCTTTGAAGCTCGACTTCCGGACGGTCAGCTGCGATTTGCCGACGGTCATGAGACCGGTAAGCCAGTCCTGGGCGATGATCGGCTTCCCGTCCGTCCAGTTCGCCTTGGCGTTGATCTCGTACGAATAGGTGAGCCCGTCCTGCGAGATGCTGAACGTCGCGAGGCGCGGTTTGGCCTCACCCGTCTTCGGGTCGGCCTGGATGAGGTCGTCGTAGATGAGCTGCACGATGCGCCGTGAACGAGTGTCGTTCACCAGGATCGGGTTCATCGTCGCGATGTCGCTGGTGTCGCCCTCGATGATCTTCCCGCCTTGTTGCGGCTTTTCAGACGCTGCGGGTGTCTGGCTCGTCTGCGGACCACCCCCACCCTGAGTGCAGGCTGTCGCGACGAGCATTACCCCTGCGAAGCCTGCGATGAGCGCTCGGAAACGTTTCGTCATGCCCCTCTGTGGCTCCTTTCCCAATACGGAGAACCGCGAGTCTAGGCAAAGTCGAGCCGCCAGGCCCGCCGATGTCCCCGCCTGCTATACCGCCCTACGGTCGAGACTGTTCGGCCGATCAGAGCCCGATCTTGTTGGACCGCATACTCGCTGACAGGATGCGCGTCTTATCTGCCGCATTCGCGGCGCTCCTCGTGATGGGTGGCTGCTCGCCGCAAGGGTCCTCCGGCCCGATCACCGCGAGTCATGCGCACGGCACGGACGCCACGCTCAACTGCACAGACACCGCGACTCCGCTCGGAGCGCTCCCGCCTGCGGTCCCCGCGTGGTGCGTCACCCTCACGCCCGGCGTGGATAGCGCCATTCGCGGAGTGAACAGCTGGACTGACGAATTCGGGAGTGGCGCGGTGAACGCGCGTCTCTCGACGTCCTATCGCGTCTTCGAACTCGGCCGCCCGCACACCTCGACTGTCTTCAGGACGCAGCACTTCGCGCAGAACGGCCACTGGATGGTCGACGTGGCGGGTCGCGGCGCACCTCTCGGTGTCTACGCCGGCGCCGTCGACGATTTCGAAATCGGTCCGAACAACGGTGGGGCGCTCATGCGGCCGGACGCTGAGTTCCGCTTCGAGGATGGGCGCCTCGTCGTCGAGGTCGACGTCGCCGCGGGGATGAATTCGTACGGCGATCACGCGTGGCCGGAGATCGTCGTCACGACCGCGAACGCCCCGACGCCGTACGAGACGAATGGGTGGTACGCGGCGGGGATCTTCGGCGGCAATCCGGTCGTTGCGTGCGGTCTGCCGGCGGACCGACTCTCCGAATGCCGGATCTACGACCGCGAGACGATCACCGCGCATCTGAGTGCCAGGTCCGCCGCGGGCGCGGCCTTCGCCGAAGGCGGCGCGCCGACGACGCCCGCACGGGACGCCGCGTGGCGCACATGCACGCCGAGCCAGGCGGACGAGCGTTGCCGCGATCGCTTCCGGCTCGTTCTGGAGAAAGACGCCGTCACGCTCTCCGTGAACGGGGTCCGCTACATGGAGCACCGCGGGTTACCTGAAGCTGCGCGCCTGCCCGACGAGCTCCTTCGCTCGAGCCTCTACGTCTACTTCGCGAGCTGGGCGTACCTCGGTGACCCCGCCGTCGTGCGCTTCCACTGGGGCCGCATCGCGATCAACCCCTGATCACGCACCCGGGAAGTGACACGCGGCCCAGTGCCGCGTCTCGTGCTCGATGAACTCGGGGTCGACCTCGGAGCAGATCTGCTGCGCTTTCCAGCAGCGCGTGTGGAAACGGCAGCCCGACGGCGGGTTCACCGGCGAGGGCACGTCGCCCGTGAGGATGATCCGCTTGCGCTTCGACTCGATCGCCGGATCCGGGATCGGCACCGCCGAGAGCAGTGCCTGGCTGTACGGATGCAGAGGACGCTCGTAGAGGTCGACGCGGTCCGCGAGCTCGACGATCTTCCCGAGGTACATCACCGCGACGCGGTCGCTGATGTGCCGCACCACCGAAAGGTCATGCGCGATGAACAAATACGTGAGCTTGAAGCGGTCCTGCAGCTCCTCGAGAAGGTTGATGACCTGCGCCTGGATGGATACGTCGAGTGCCGAGATCGGCTCGTCGCACACGATAAACTCAGGCTCCACGGCGAGCGCGCGTGCGATCCCGATGCGCTGACGCTGGCCGCCCGAGAACTCGTGCGGGTAGCGATTGGTGAAATACGGGTTGAGACCCACCACTCGCAGGAGCTCCTGCACCCGCTCGGTCTTCTCCTTGCCCTTGGCGAGGTTATGGACCTCGATCGGTTCGCCGATGATGTTGCCGACGGTCATGCGCGGATTTAGCGACGCGTACGGATCCTGGAAGATCATCTGCATTCGGCGTCGCATCTTGCGCATCTGCTCGCCGCCGAGCCTGGTGAGCTCCACGCCGTCGAATACGACCTGCCCGGCCGTGGGCTTATACAGCTGCAGGATCGCGCGTCCGGTCGTCGACTTCCCGCATCCTGATTCGCCGACGAGGCCGAGCGTTTCACTCTTCTCGACGAAGAAGTCGATCCCGTCGACCGCGCGTACGGCCCCGACCTGGCGTTGGAAGATGATCCCCTGCGTCAAGGGGAAGTGCATCTTCAGCGCCTTGACGTCGAGGAGGTTCTTGCCGCTGTCGATGGTCGCCGTGCTGCGGATCCGGACGTAGTCCGGATCGGCCGGCTTCGTGGGTGTGGTTACGGCCATCTCTGCACCTCTTAAATCGCCGGTGGGGGCGGGACGTCGCCGGGCTTGGGCTCCGGCGGAAGCTGCGCGACTTCCTGCTTGATCTCCTCGATGATGCGCGTGTCACCGACCTCTTTGTGCCAGTCGGTGTCGACGAGCCAGCCGCCTTGCTGAGTGCCCCAGCAGCGGGCCTCATGGTCGGGCTTGGAGTTCGGGATGTGCACGAGCTCCGGTTCCTTCTCACGGCAGATGTCGCGCCGGTACTGGCAGCGGGGCTCGAAGCGGCAACCCGGCGGCGGCGCGATCAGATCGGGCGGGAGGCCTTCGATCGGCACGAGCTTCGCCTTGCGCCGCTCGTCGAGGCGCGGGATGGAACGCAGGAGGCCCCACGTGTACGGCATCTTCGGGTTCGCGAAGAGCTCCCCCGTGTCGGCCTTCTCGACGATCTTGCCGCCGTACATGACGTGAATGCGCTGGGTCATGCCGGCGACGACGCCGAGGTCGTGGGTGATGAGGATGAACGCGGTACGGAACTCCCGGGCGAGGTTCTTCAAGAGATCCAGGATCTGCGCCTGGATCGTCACGTCGAGCGCGGTCGTCGGCTCGTCCGCGAGGATGAGCTTCGGATTGCATGAGAGCGCCATCGCGATCATCACGCGTTGACGCATGCCTCCGGAGAACTGGTGCGGGTAGTCGTCCGCGCGCTTCTTCGCACTGGGGATGCCGACGAGGTCCAGCAGCTCGATCGTCCGCTTGCGCGCTTCGCTCTTGTCCATCTTGAGGTGCAGCTCGAGCGCCTCGGAGATCTGACGGCTGATCGTGAGCACCGGGTTGAGGCTCGTCATGGGGTCCTGGAAGATCATCGCGATGTTGTTCCCGCGGATCCCGCGGACCTCGTCATCGTCCATCTTGAGGACGTCCGCACCATCGAACATGATCGTGCCCTTCACGATCTTGCCCGGCGGCACCGGGATGAGGCGCATGAGCGAGAGAGCGGTCACGGACTTGCCGCAGCCGGACTCGCCGACGATCCCGAGCGTTTCGCCCGCCGCGACCTCGAACGACACACCGTCGACCGCACGGACGACGCCGTCGCGCGTAAAGAACTGCGTGTGGAGGTCTGTGACCTCCAGAAGCTGCTGAGCCACCCGGTCTCCCCCTAGTCCCGCCTGAGTTCCGCGGAGTCTATCAACGGATCGGCATCACATCTTCGACCGTGGGTCGAGCGCGTCCCGGAGCCCGTCGCCGACGAACGTGAACGCCAGCAGCACGATTGAGATGCAGAGCGAGGGAAGGAGCACGGGCCACGGGCTCGTCGAGAAGACAATGAACCCCTCGTTGATCATCACACCCCAGGTGGGGGTGGGCGGCCGGATGCCGATGCCCAGGAACGAGAGCACGGACTCGGTCAGCATCGCCCCGGGTATCGCGAAGGCCACGGTGACGATGACCGGCGCGAGGATGTTCGGGAAGATGTGCTTCCGCATGATCCGGCCCGGCCCGGCTCCGACCGCACGTGCCGCTTCAACGAACTCTCGATTCTTCACCGAGAGGACTTGGCCGCGGACCAGTCGAGCCACTCCGACCCAGTTCACGACGGCGATGCCAACGAAGATGACGAGGAGTCCGTCGTAGGCGTCGCCCAACCCCGTGCCGCGCAGCGTGGCCACGATGATGATGACGAAGAGCAGGTCCGGGAACGCATAGACGACGTCGGTCACGCGCATGAGGAAGTCGTCGAGAACCCCGCCGACATATCCGGCGAGCATTCCAACGGTGAGTCCGATCGCGAGCACGATCGAAACCGGCACGAAGCCGATGATCAGACTCACCCGCGACGAGTACATGAGCCGGCTGAGGATGTCGCGACCGAGCTCATCTGAGCCGAGGAGATAGGCGGGGTCGGTGTACTTGCTGCCGAAGAACTTGGTCCAGATCGGCTCCATCAGTCCATCTTTGCCGTGCTGTTCGAGGGGGCCGTACGGTGCGAGCACCGGAGCGAAGATCGCAACCAGGGCCGCGACCGCGATCACGACGAGGCCCACCAGGGCGGCACGGTTTCGGAACAGCCGGTACATCGCGTCGCCCCAGAGCGAGCGCTGCTTGCGGGCCAGCACGTTCAGCTCCGCGGTGCGCTTCTCCTGCGCGGTGACCGCCGTCGCCACTAAGCCACCTTGATCCGCGGATCGAGGACGCCGTAGACGATGTCGACGGTGAGGTTGGCGATCATGATGAGGAAGGCGTACAGCAGTGTGGTTCCCATGATGATCGGGTAGTCCCGGGCGAGAATGCTGATCACGTAAAGCCGTCCCATCCCGGGGACGTTGAACAGCGACTCAATGATGAACGAGCCGGTGATCAAGCCGGCCGTCGCCGGGCCGATGATGGTCGCGATGGGGATGAGTGCGTTTTTCAAAGCATGCCCAACGATCACGGCGCGCTCCTGCAGCCCCTTACTCCGCGCGGTCCGGACGTAGTCCTGGCGGATGGCCTCGAGCATGCTCGCCCGGGTAATCCGGGTGAGGAAGCCACCGGCGCCGAGTCCAAGTACGAACATGGGCATGACCATGTGTTGCCAGCTTCCCCAGCCCACGAAGGGGAGCAAATGGAGGTTCACCCCGAAGATGTAGATGAGGAAAATGGCGAGGACGAATCCGGGGATCGTCGTCCCGATCGTCGCGACGAGCATGCTCAGGTAATCGATCATGGTGTTCTGCTTCAACGCGCTGACGATCCCGAGCGGGATCGAAAAGGCGAGCGCGAAGGCGAGGGCGCCGATGCCGAGCTGGAACGTGGTGCCGATGCCCTGCCCGATGACGTCGACGACCGGTGTTCGTCTGGTAAAGCTGATGCCCAGGTCGCCGTGCAGGATGTTTCCCAGGTAAGTTATGAACTGGACGGGGATCGGCTGATCGACACCGTAAAAGCGGCTGATCCGGTCGATCGTCTCCTGGGGCATCGGGCGGTTGGGGTTCTTGTCGAAGGGATTTCCGGGCGCAAGATGGGCAAGGCTGAAGGTGATGAGGGCGACGAAGAACATCGTCGGGATGATTAATAGGAGTCGGCGGATGACGTATCTGAGCACGCTACGACCGAGTGTATAACGCGCGACACTTCAACTCTGCCGCCGGAAACAAAAGGGGCCGGCTTTCGCCGGCCCCTCTGCTGTGTGGACCGAGGTAGCCGCTAGGTCTTCTTCGTCACGAAGACGTCCGTGAACGCCGCGACCTCGAAACCGAGGGCTGTGATGTAGTAGTTCTTGACGTACGGCTTCACGAGGAGCTTGGTGGTCCCGTAGTAGACGAACGCGACAGGCGCGTCCTGCGACAGGATCTTCGACGCCTGCAGGTACATGTCGTCACGCTTCTTGGTGTCTGGCTCCTTGTCAGCACTCTCGACCAGCTGGTCGAACTGGGGGTTCTTCCAAGCGGTGTGCGAGATCGTCGACTTCGAGTCGAACACGGTCGTTAGCCAGTCCTGCTGGTCGTAGTAGTCAGGGCACCAGCCGATGTAATACGACTGTGGCGTGGAGTCAGACTTCTTCAAGAGCTGCGTGTAGGTCGTCGACTCCACCGGGTCGAGCGTGACGTTGACGCCGAGGTTCGTTTTCCACTGGTTCTGGAACCACTCGAGACGAGTCTTGTTTCGAGCGTTCGAGTTGTACGTGAGCTTGATAGCCGACAGCGCGGCCTGCGCCGCCGGGGTCGCCTGCGCGAGCGCGGCCTTCGCCGCGGTCACGTCGAACTTTTGGAATGTGTCGCTTCCGTCGAAGCCAGGCAGGCCTTCCGAGATGAACGACGTCGACGGCTTGCCGATCTTCTGGACGTCGGTGATGTACGCGGCACGGTCGAACGACTTCGCGAACGCGATGCGCACGTTCTTGTCGTCGAACGGCGCCTTCGTCGTGTTGAAGCCCATGTAGAAGCTGCAGCCCTGCGGGCCCTCAGCCACCTGGCTCTTCAGTGTGGCGTCGCCGTCGATGGTGCGGAGGTCTTCCGCTGCGACACCGAAGACGTCCAGCTCGCTGTTCCGATAGGCAGCGAAGGCAACGGCGCCTTCGTTGATCATCACTTGCGTCCATTTCGCGAGCTTTGCCGGGTTGCGGTAATTCGGGTTACGAGTGAGAACCATCTTCTCGTTGTGCTTCCACTCGCTCAGGATGAACGGACCGTTGCCGATGAAGGTCGACGGCTCCGTCCACTTGTCGCCGCCCTTGGTGACCATGTCCTCGCGGGCGGGCGCCCCGACCCAGATGCTCGCGATCGCGTTGAAGTAGGGCGCCGGGTCGGTCAGCGTGAAGGAGATGTCGTTGCCACTAACCTTGATGCTGTTCAGGAACGTTGTCTTCGCGGCCGCGATCTTCGCGGGATCGTCCTTCTTCGCGTCCATGCTGTTCCAGGCTTCGCAGCCGACCACGATGTAGCCGGTGAAGGCATAGTCACCCGCGGTGGCCGGATCGCAGAGACGCTGCCATCCGTACTTGAAGTCGTTGGGAGTGATGGCCTTGCCGTCCGAGTACTTGAGCCCGTCGCGGAGGGTGTACGTGTAGGTCTTGCCGTCGGAGCTGATCTTCGGCTGGTCCTTCGCCGCGGCCGGGATCACCTTGCCGGTCTTGACGTCCGCGGTCATGAGCGGCTCGAACACCCTCATGGTGACGCCGATCTCGTTTACGAACGATTCGACCTGTGGGTCGATGGTGTCGGGCTCCGCGCTCATATTGGTGGTGAGCTCTCCGTTGGGGTCCGCCTGGTCTCCTCCGCCGCTGGCGTTGGGTCCGCCGCCCGTCTGCGTGCAGGCGCCGACGACCAATGCCAGAAGCGTCATGAGCGATAAGAGCGGCCAGATGCGATTGCGGGTTTGGGTCAAAATTCCGCCTCCCTCTCCTTTTTTATTGGGGTATGGCGCGATTCTGGGCCATCCTCAGTACCGTCGCTAGCCCGCCGCGGTTCAGCGAACCGAAAAACTCCACTCGTAGGCGTTCCACGAGAGAGCCGAACCCGACGGAGTGGGCTGGATCCCGGCGAGACCCTGCGGTGCCACGTCGACCCGCAACTCCTGATAGAGCGGGAGCGCGGGAAGGGCCGCGGTCCAAATGCGTTCCATCTCGGCATAGATCGCACGTTTCTCGGAGCGGTCGGGGGCCTGCGCCGCGAGTCCCGCGAGGACATCGAACCAGGGGTCGACCAGACCGGCCCATCGCTCCGAAGCAAGCTGTGGGTCGGCCGCCTCCTCCGTCGTGAGCGCCAGATCGAAGTGGCCGCTGCGCACCTCGTTCAGGAGGTCCGGCAGCGCGCGTTCACGGACGTCGACGGCGATCCCGATGACGGCGAGGTCGCCTGCGACCCGTCTCGCGACGTCGGTACGCGCCGGCGACCCCGCGGCGACGCCGAGGGTCGCGGTCATGCGCTCGCCCCCGCGTTCGGCGATCCCGAACTCACCTTTGGTGAATCCCGCTTCCGTCAGAAGCGCTCGCGCCCGATCGCGGTCCGGCCGCGCGGCAGGCACGTCCTCTTCCGCCGCCCACTGGGGCGGAAGGAGGTACGTTCGCGGGACGCGCGCGCGACCCACGAACACGTCGTCGACGATCGACTGGCGGTCGACGGTGAGCTCGACCGCCTCCCTCACGAGCGGATCCCCAAAACGTTTCGGGTCAGACCCGAACCGGAGCAGGGCCCCCGTCTCGGTGGGGACGTAGTGAGCGAGCAGATGCGTGCCGTCGGCGAAGCGGTCAAGGGTTCTTGCGAGATCGGCCTCCAGCACGGGCCAGGGCGCGATGTCGATGTCGCCCCGCAAGAGGGACTGGAGCGCGGCGGCCCGGGTCGGAAAAAAGTGGATCTCGAGCCGGCCGAGCTTCGGCGTTCCGAGGACGTAGCCGGGATATGCGGAGAGCGTCATGCTCCCAGGAAGCCAAGCGGCGATCGCGAAAGGTCCCGCGTGGACCGGCTCACGTCCGTACGCCGCGCGCTGTTCGGTGGTCGCCTGCGCCAGGCGGTGGCTCGGCATCACATGAGGGCCGAGCGCGTAATCGTCCCAACGCTCGCCGTTCCGGTACAGGACACGGACGTCGCGCACCCCGAGCACCTGAACCTCGGAGATCCGATCCGCGGTCCAGCGCGCCACTGTGCCAGGCGCCGCGGCCTGATCCTGTTGCCAGGCGAATCGGACATCCGTCGCCGTGATCGGCACGCCGTCTTGCCATTTCGCGTCACGCAGCCGGAACGACGCAACGAGGCGGCCGTCGGGTGCATCGGCGTCGTCGGTCACGACGCGAAGATCACCGTTCTCGAGTGTCGGTACGGACTCGGCCAGTCGCGGGATGAGCTCGTCGTGCGCATCGCGCCGGACGAGCGTTTCCGTGACGGCTGACGCAATGAAGCGCGCGGACGGATCGTCTTCGAAGACCGTGAGCGGCTCGCCGACGAGACCGATCACCACGTCACGTCGCGTTGGAGCGGCCGTGGAGCACGCGGTGATGAGGCCAACGACGACCACGAGGGCGAGCGATATCGCGCCGCGCGGGTTCAGATCAGCGCGGTGCGCCCGGTCCCTTGGCGAATTCGACCGGGTCGTAGTCGAAACCGCCGCCCACAGGATCGGACGCGGTCGAGGAGGCATCGACCTTGAGGAGGCTGAGCCAACGGACGTAATCGATCTCCCCGGGTGGAGGCTGCGCGCGGAAATAGTCCCGGACCACCGAGTGCGTCGTTGTGGTCGAGGGCGCCTGGCGTGTCATCGAATCCAGGGAGGTTCCGACCGCGAAGAGCGTTACGCCGACCATGACCGAAACCTCGGCGAGGCGACCAAAGAAGCGAGGCGCGCGAAGCCATGGGTTCGTTGCCGCAACACTCCTTGGACCGACCGCGAGGCGCACGCGGCCGGGCGCGATCATGGTCCGGCGCTCGCGAAGCGGCGCGAAGGCGCCGCGAAGCGCGACCTCGACGGGCCGGCTGTTCCGCAGCGCGTCCGCGCATTCGGTGCACGATGCGGCGTGCGCCTCGAGCGCGATCCGCTCTCGCGCGCCCAGCCGGTCGGCGCCGACCAGGTACGCCGCTTGACGAGATTCGCATCCGCGTGAGAAGAGTTTCATTCGGCCTCGAGGGGTACAGGTGCTGTGACTCGCTTCGGTGCCCTAGGTCCAGTAGCGATGAGCGGGCGGCTTGGTTCGATGCCCAGCTCCGGGTGTGCCGCAAGATGCGTTCGGAGACGGCGAAGCGCGTAGTGCAAGCGGGATTTCACCGTCCCGACCGGACAGTCGACGACTTCAGCGATCTCCGTCAGGTTCAGGCCGTTTAGGTAGTGCAGCACGACCACGAGTCGGTGCTTGGGTCCGAGCTCGTCGACCGCCCCGAGGACGAGCCTGCGGAGCTCGGCCCGCTCGGCGACGTGCGAGGGGGAGCCGTCCTCGTTCGCGAGCGCCTCGTCGACGGCGTCGTCCAGAGAGGAGAGGACGAGGCCCTTGCGCGGGCGGCGGTTGTACGAAAGGTTGACCGCCACCCGATACAGCCAGGGACGCAGCGACGCGTCCGGCTCGAGACGGGCGAGCGCGCGGTGTGCCCGGGCGAACGTATCGACAACGATCTCTTCCGCGGCGGAGGGATCCTTCGTGATCGCGAGCCCGAGGCGGAAGATCCCGTCGCGGTACCGATAGAAGAGCGCGTCGAACGCGATGGTATCGCCGTCGCGCGCTGCGTAAACGAGATCGTGGTCGGTGCGAGAATCCCCGACGGCGGGGTCGCGCCGGGCATCGAGCTTCATTCTGTGGAAACGTCCGGAAGGTAGCGGCGGATCCCGAGAAGCTTGCGATCGCCGCCGAGCCGGTTGTGCTCGACGACGCCGCCCTTCATCGGCGCGTGGATGAACTCGGTCGGGCTCGTGGCGAGCGCGACGTGGGTCACGCTCCGGTCTCCGAAGAACATGAGGTCACCTGCTCGCGCCTTTTCCACCCTTCGGCCGAGCATGGCCTGCTGATCCGCGTCCCGCGGCAGGGCCACCCCGTTCAAACGGTACACCTGCTGAACGAGTCCAGAACAGTCCAGGCCTAGTGCCGTCGTACCACCCCACAAGTAAGGAACGCCCATGAACGATTCCGCGGTTTTCAGGTAGTCATCGGCGGTCGGGTAACGGGCGGGAACCTCCCCGTCGCGGGTTGTGTCGGCTACGGCGAGGAACCCGGACCGGGGACCCCGCGTCCGGTCGCCCCGCAGGGGTACCTCGGCCCATTCCGGGCGCGCGTTGGCGCCATCGATACCGACTGCTTTGAACATCTGCGGCGGTCGCGTGCCGGCTGGAAGCCTCTCGATGACCGCGGACTCTCGTGACTCGTGCTCGTGTACGTCGGCCAGGAGCACGGCGACGACGTGTGAGTAGCTCGATCCGGGGACCTCGAAGATCTGGTCGGCCCTGACCCATCCGAAGTATTGATCCGGACCTTGCACGTAGCGCCAATCGCTCCGCTCCCCAAGCACGATGACCATCTCGGTGAGATGAGCCTGATCGACGAGCTCGGAGGTCTCCGCCGGCTCCGCTCTGAGCTCCGCGATCCCGACCGTGACCAAACCCTTCGGCGGCGCGACCATCGCGACGCGAGTCGAGGCGCGGACTAGGTCGGTCGCTGCCACTTGAGCTTCGGGCTCCGCGCGGCGGCCACCTCATCCAAACGCCGAAGCGGTGTGTTCTTCGGCGCGTCGTGCACCGA